>CALLVY010000804.1 GCA_938015925.1 uncultured Saprospiraceae bacterium | reverse complement strand
TCGGCGAAAGAAACATTTTCGTCTACATACAATCCTTCTACCTGGTGAAACTGACAATGCGCACGAGCAGAGATCGTTTCATTTCTATAAACTCTTCCTGGAGCAATGATTCGAATCGGTGGCTTTTGATTTTTCATCAGCCTGGATTGTACCGAAGAGGTATGGGTGCGCAGCAACATATTGGTGCTGTCTTTTAAGTAGAAAGTATCTTGCATGTCTCTGGCAGGATGATCTTCCGGCGTATTCATGGCTGTAAAATTGTGCCAATCATCTTCGATTTCGCGATCTTCTGCCACGGTAAAACCAATGCGTGCAAAGATGTCTACGATCTGTTTCATGATGATAGAAATCGGGTGGCGACTTCCCATCGGTAGTGGTTCAGCAGGAGCACTTAGGTCCAATTGCTTGGCATCCGCTTGTTCGGAAGCGCTTTCGCTGGCATCCTTTAATTCCTGAAGCTTTTGTTCTGCGGTTTGTTTTAGTTTGTTGACCAATTGACCAAATTCCTTTTTCTGTTCATTTGGAACATTGCGGATTTCCCCCATCAAGGGCTTGAGGATATTTTTACTCCCCAGATATTTGATCCGATACTGTTCGATTTCTTCCGCTCCTTGTGGATTGGCAGATTCTATATCTTGGAGAATCGTTTTTAGTTGGTCAAAAATTTCAGCGGCCATAATTCTTGGATTTAATGCTCGTCGTTTGACGGAATGAATATTCACTTATTCCTTCCCTCAGCTTGGTAAAATAAAGGCACAAAGGTAAGGAATGAAAAACAAATCGGCTGTATTTCGAGAACCGAGTAAAAAAATACCTCTTCCCTCCTAAAAATAACCATTCAACGTCTGCGTTGTTCTTTTAGTTTCCTTTCCGAAGGAAAGCTTCTTCCAGCATTCGCCTAAGAATGGGAAAAAATAAAAATGACTACATTTTTATCACAAAACATAGGGCAAATCAGTAATATTCTACGAGATTTGCATTCAGGAAAAAACGAAAGCCAAGCATTCCCGTTGAAACAATTGTTACAAAATATTAGCCGCCAGCAATTTGCACTGTTCATTTGCTGCGTACTGCTCGCTTCTTTGATTTATTCAAAGTTTGCGCTTTCCTTGTGTATGATTGCCTTATTTGTTATTGCTTTTTTCGATTTGCAATGGGATAAAAGCTTTCCGCTTCGCTTCAACCCTGCTTTTCGTCAGAATCTTCGCCAGTTTTGGACTTACAAACCATACGTCTTCCTTTCCCTTTATTTCTTTATCATCTTGTTTAGTGGTTGCTATTCGGCAGATCAAGGTTACTGGCTGGAACGGTTGCGTTTGAAAATTCCTTTTTTACTGTCTCCATTTGCTTTTGCGGCCATTCCTGCTTTTAGCAAAAAACAGTTCTTGAGTTTGTTTTATTTCCTCTTGATTCTTTTGTTTGTCAGTAGCCTACAAGTTGGTTTCCACTATTGGCAAAACTTTGAATCCATCAATATCTTGATGAGTCAAGGACATCCAATGAAAACGCCAATGAGTCATATTCGTTATAGCTTATTGATGGCCTTGAGTGTTTTGGGAGGAGCTTATCTTATTTTCAAAGGATTCTACCTAAAGTTTTCCAGCGAGCGATACCTTATTGCGGTTTTGACTTTTAGTCTGTTTGCGTTTATGCATATTCTATCGGTAAGAAGTGGCCTGCTCGCCCTTTATTTGGCCTTGATTATTCTAAGTTTAGCTTATGTTTTTCAGACGGGAAAAATTTGGATTGGTTTACTCACTATTGCTGTTTTGGTTAGTCTTCCTTTATTGGCTTATCAATATGTTCCTAGTTTTAATGCCAAGGCGCGTTATGCGATTTATGATTTCCAAATGTACCTGGCGGGAACCGAAGGAACCGCTTCTGATTCGGAACGAATTATTTCTTTGCAATTGGGAACGGCCATTGGATTAGAAAATCCAGTAACTGGAATTGGAGCAGGAGATCTTCGCCAGGAAATGACCAAGCGTTATACGGCGGCTTATCCACAATTGCCTGTAAAAATGCCACACAATCAATTTGTTTCGGTCTTTGCAGGTTCGGGTATTTTGGGATTGATCGCTTTTTGTATCGCTTTTTTCTATCCCCTTTTTTATCGCCGCAATTACCTCAGTCCACTTATTTTCACTTTACACCTGGTGATCTTTATTTCTTTTATGATGGAAAACACTTTAGAAACTTCGATTGGTGTGGCTTTGTATCTTAATCTTTTGTTGATTGGTTTGAATTATCGAAGTGGGGTGAATAGGGAGAATTCATTGACAAATCCAGTTGTGTGATGTGGTTTAGGCTATTCGAATACCGTAGACCGTAAACCGACTCAACATCATCAATTGATTTATCCAAGCACTTAACTATTGCATCCCATCCACCTTCGTGGCGCCTTCCCTTCGGGTACTCTCGTACTCGACCAACTGACGCAAGGTCAGGGCTTTCAGCCTTTGGGATCGTTCAGTTTATACAAAATCACCCGGCTGCGCGCCTGGCGCCGCTCGCTGTGGCGCCTTACCCATACGGGCTACAAAGCCAATCACTACCCCAAACACAAAACCACCAATGTGTGCCCACCAAGCCGTACCAGAAGAAGCCGCTTCCGGTGATAGCGAAGCAAAACCACTTAGCAATTGCTGGCCAATCCAAAAACCTAAAAACAAGAAGGCGGGGATATAAAAACTACGGAAGAATACCGCAACAAACATTTTCACTTTCGACTTTGGAAACATCACCAGGTAAGCGCCCATCACTGCCGAAATCGCTCCACTCGCTCCAACCGTCGGAATCGAACCATCACAAGCAGGAACTTCTCCCACGCATCCGATAGGTCCACATACATTACAACAAGCCATTCCAGGATCGCCAACACTAAAGAATATATGAGCGGCGGAAGCCGCAAGGCCGCCTAGGAGGTAGAAAGCCAAGAAGTTAAAATTGCCAATGGTCGCCTCGATATTATCGGCAAAAACCCAGAGGAACAGCATGTTCCCAATCAAGTGCATCCACCCACCGTGCATAAACATGCTACTAAACAAGGTAATCCAATCATCACCAGCCACAATTTCATTGGGAATAGATCCCCACTCGCAAATCAAATTACCTGGCACACTTACCTGGACTAAAAAGAGCAATACATTCATTACGATAAATGAATAACTAAAATAAGGCGTGTGCCCTCCGATTACCTGATCATCACCAATTGGAAAAATCATTGACTGTGTATTTTAGAATTTTAATAATAAGTTCTTCGAGGTATTTAATTCATCTGACGCTAGAAGCAATCTAAAGTAATCAATTGTTTACAACAAATAAATTTCTTAGTTAAGCAGGTGCTCAAAAATATCTATATGTTATATCTGAGTTTATTTTTTTATTAATCGAGGCGAATGGTTCCCGATCCTAGCCGTAGCTAGGTGAGGAGGTTCTTCAACGAAGAGTAATAGAAAAAGAAGCCAGAGAGAA
>CALLVY010000803.1 GCA_938015925.1 uncultured Saprospiraceae bacterium | reverse complement strand
ATATAAGATGAATAGATCAACAGGAATTACGCTGCTATTATTTTTGATGTCCATCGTTAGTGGAATGGCTCAAAAAGGTACAGTTAGAGGAAATGTTTACGACAAAGAAACTGGGGAACCGATTAGTTTTGCTACCGTACTAATTCAGGGTACCTCGATGGGAGCGACCACTGACCTCGACGGTTTCTATAATATTGCAAATATTCCAAAAGGAGACTACAAGCTTGTAACTACTTATGTGGGGTATGATAGTTTGGCTTATAATGTTACGGTAGGGTCTAGCTCTATCATCTATCAAAGTTTTTATATCGTGGAAGGTGGGATCCAATTGGCTACCGCCACTGTTTCCGCAGAAAAGACCAAAGCGAAGAATGAAGTAAATATTTCATCCGTAACCCTTACGCCTAAGCAAATCCGCGCTTTACCCGCTACTGGTGGAGAGCCAGATATCGCACAATACCTGGCGGTGATTCCCGGAGTTATTTCTACCGGTGATCAAGGTGGTCAAATCTATATACGTGGAGGTTCTCCTATTCAAAATAAAATCCTTTTGGATGGTACGACCATCTTTAATGCTTTTCATTCCATTGGTCTTTTTTCTGTTTTTGAAACGGAAGCAGTTAGAAGTGTGGAAGTATTGACTGGAGGTTTTAATGCAGAATATGGTGGTCGAATTTCGGCAGTCGTCGATATCAAAACCCGAGAGGGAAGTAAAAAACGATTTGGCGGTCAAATATCTGTTAGTCCATTTATGGCCAAGGCTTTGTTTGAAGGGCCGATTGTAAAATTGAAAGAAGATGGTGGAACGGCTGTTTCTTTTCTCCTTACGGGAAAAAGGGCTTATATCGATCAGTCTTCTAAAGCCTTATACACCTACCTGCCAGATTCGCTGGGCTTGCCTTATAACTTCACCGACCTTTATGGAAAAGTATCTGTAGTAGCAGGCAATGGAAGTAAAGCCAATGTTTTTGGATTTAATTTTCAGGATGGTGCTAATTTTACGGGCGTTGCTGATCTAGACTGGAAAACGACCGGAGGAGGCGTCAACTTTACTTTGATTCCTGGTAGCTCTGCCATGTTGGTAGGTGGAAATATTTCCTTTTCAGATTACAAGATTAATTTGCTGGAAACAGATGGTAAGATTAGAACAAGTGGGATCAATAATTTTACAGCAGGTCTTGATTTTACCTATTTTGGAAAAAGTAATGAAGTGAAATATGGTTTTGAAATCAATGGGGTCAATACCAATTTTGAATTTGAAAACCTCTTTGGAAATACCATCAGTCAAAAATCGTTTACCACAGAGATTTCGGCTTTTGTAAATTACCAACACAAGTTTGGCAATCTAATCATCGAGCCAGGAGCACGGATTATGTACTATGCCTCTTTACCTGATTTTTCTTTGGAACCTCGACTTGGAATAAAATACAATATCACCGATTTCTTACGTCTTAAATTCGCTGGTGGATTGTACACTCAAAACCTGGTGAGTTCTGTAAATGAAAGAGATATTGTCAATATCTTTGTTGGATTCCTAACGGGACCAGAAGAGAGAATATTCAAACCGAATAGCTCGGAGCCAACAGACAGTAAATTACAAAGATCTTGGCATGCAATCGGAGGAGTAGAGGCGGACATCACTAAAAATATTACCCTAAACGTAGAACCTTACCTCAAAGAATATTCTCAACTCATCGGTATCAATCGTACCAAGACGGAAGCTTCGGAACCTGATTATTCTACCGAAACCGGAGTTGCTTATGGAATTGATTTTTTAGTAAAATACAATACTCCGAATTTCTATTTCTGGGGAACTTACTCTTTGGGGTATGTGAAGCGGGATGATGGAATTCAAGTTTACCCAACGGTTTTTGATCGCCGACATAATATGAACCTTCTGGCGACCTATAATGCCGGAGCCGAACGCGAATGGGAGTTCAGTGCTCGATGGAATCTAGGATCTGGATTTCCATTTACCCTTACCCAAGGTTTCTACAACTACAATCAATTTGCGGACGGAGTCAGCACAGACTATCTTACAGATAATCCAGAATTGGGTATTTACTACGATGAGATTAGAAATGGTGGTCGTCTTCCATATTACCACCGTTTGGATGTGTCGATCAAACGAAGTTTTGAGTTTTCAAAATATACCAAGTTATCTTTAGTGGCAAGTATAACGAATATTTACAATCGCAGAAATATATTCTTCTTCGATCGATTGGAGTATGAGCGAGTAGATCAGTTGCCTATTTTACCGAGTTTAGGGGCGACCCTTTCGTTCTAGATTTTCCATCAAAATTGGGAGATCAAATCCAAGAAGTAGCAAGTCTATTTCTTGGCTTTTTTTATTTTACAGGCCCCAACTCTTTTTGTGCTTGCTGAAAATGTAGTAATTTGTTGCTTCACTTGAATGCATAACCATTTTTCCTATGAAAAAGATAAAATCCATTGCGACTTACTCTGTAGATGAATTTACTTCTGAAGAAGGCGTTTTGATTCGCCTGGAAGAACGCGATGAAGCGGGTAATCTTCTTGCAGAAAAGCAATACCATCCAGAAGGTGGCCTCGAATCGAGAATTGAAAGAACCTATGATGCCGAAGGTCGATTGACTTCAGAAAAAGAATTTGCAGGAGATACCAACGAAGTGCATCAGGAAACAAGCTATCAATATACGGCCGCTGGGCGTTTGGAAGAAGCAGTTATCAAATACCAGGACGGTTCTTTGACTTATAGAAAGTACCAACATGATGAAGCGGACAATAGCGAAACCATTGAGATCGTGGACGAAGATGGCGAATACGAAGGGAAAGAATATCGACGCTATGATTCGGAAGGTCGGATTCTCAAAGAAGTAATTCACGATGAGGATAAAAACCTGGAGCAAGATATTACCCGGGTTTTTGATGAGCATGGTTATGTGATGCAGCGCATTACTTTACTGCCAGATGATATGAAAATCCATGAAGAAATCACTTACGAAAGAGATGAAAAAGGATTGATTACGCTCCGGGAAATAGTGGATGAAACAGAAGAATTGATGCGTTTTGATGAGTTTGAATACGATGAAAGAGGCAATACGACTTTGCGAAGGGCACAGGATTATAACCAGGGTTGGGCGATCGTTGATGAATTCGAATTCGACGAAAAAGATCAGATCATCAAAAGTAAACGCTCGAAACCCAATGGTACCATTGTACAAGAAACGGATTATACTTTCAATGAAGCAGGTCAGCTGCTGGAAGAACAAAACCGAACTTCCGCTGGAGTGGCTTTGCTTTTATATAAATACGAATTTTTTGAAGGTGGGGAATAAGTTTTAAAACGATCTAATACGGAATACTATTCCTCCTCGTCGTATCTCTACAAGTTTCCAATTGTTCTTTAACCTGATCAATCGTCACCGTTTGCATTCCCGGATTCCATTGATGGGATAAGAAATTGATGATGTTACAAATCTCAATCGCATTGAGCTGTGGAATAGCAGACATTGGTTGTTCATAAACCTTTCCATTGACCGTTATCTTTTGCTCCATCCCATGTCGAATCAGACAAGCCGTCGCCAATTGGTTTTGAAAAAAATAATCAGCGTTTTGTACCGGAGGGTAGAGATCGCGAAATCCTTCGCCCGATTCTCCATGACAACTTGCACAGAAATTGCCATAAAGGATTTCTCCTTGCCGGAAAGGGTTGTGGTTACAAGCCCAAAATAAAGTCGCTGCGAATAAAATCAAGACCATTCTAACCTTCATCTAAGAGTTTTTGTATGTCCCCAAAGAAACGCGTTACATCTTCTTCGTCAGTGCCTTCGCAGAAAGCTCGAACCCGACGATTCTTATCTACCAAAATCAAACGACCACTATGGTCAAATCCTCCCGGAGCATCTGGATCCTTATTGGCAGCTATAAAATAATCATCCGCCATATCGTAGATCAAATCCTCCTCTCCCGTAACAAAATGCCATTTCTCGCTTTTGACATGAATCTTCTCTGCGTACTTTTTTAGAGCGCCCACCGTATCTCTTTTAACATCTAAGGTATGCGCCAAAAGTTTTACCTGATCTACGGTTTCAAATTTCTCATAAATCCTCAACATTTGCCGAGTGACCGTCGGACAAATCGAAGGGCAATGAATAAAGAAAAAATCAACAACATAGATTTTGTCCTGAAAAGTGGCGTTGTTTACCGTATTTCCATCCTGATCTGTAAAACTAAAATCAGGTACTTGATGATAAATGGTATCTCCATCGACGACGTCTCGATTACCGAGGATGGGGAGTTTTGCATTCTTATCTACGGCGGTATCTCCACCACAGGCGCTAAGTAGGAGTAGAGCTATAAAAAAGCCAAAAAAAGAGTAATTCCTCATTCTAGATTTTGTTGATGTTTGAATAGGTTCGTATTTCTTAAATGATAACAACTAAAGAGCTACTATGTTTTGAATTGACCTAATAGAATTTTCGATTTTTTAATGCCATCTTTCATGGTTTCACTAACCAATGAGATTTTGATTTTTTCGTTGGCCAAATAAGGGAGTGCTTTATCTTCTGGGGTGTTCGGTTCTGGCATTTTAAAATTTTCCATCCAGGCAAACATCAGGCTATCTCCCTGGCTGAGTAAGTCCACGGATTCGTCTATCTGTTGGATTTGTTCTGCCTGGATATTTGCTTTTTCTTTGAGACTCAATAATTCTCTTTTGCTGCGTTTCATATCAGAAATAAAGGGCATCACTTCATCGTGAACGGCCATGACTTCCGTGAAAGCCGTTTTGATTTTTGGACTGGCAAATTGAGGGCCGGAAGAATTGTTTTCAGAATTTGGCTCGTTGGTACAAGCACTAAAAATCAATAAGCAAAAAATAAGTAGGAGGTGGTGGGATTTTTGAATTAAGCTTATCATAGGGTTTTGTGTTTAGAAAGTTTTCTTTGAGGTGGTTTTTTGGATCATTCAGTCGTACACATGTTTTCTGGTATGCAGAGAATGAAGTCTGCTAAATTTAGATTTTCGGAATCAAGTTTAGAAATATCGGATTGTAAAACTGTAGCAATCGTAATGGTTTTTAGCTCGGGACGATATTTTTTGAGGTACCAAGTAATGCCTTCAAAATTGTCGGAATGAAATGAACCATTATAGTGGATGAAAAAATTACCAGGGGTGAAATTTTGGCTAATAAACCAGGCCATCGTCGCATCCTTAATCGCCTGTGCTTTTGGGAAGTTGACATTTTCTTCTGTATGACCACCCATCATGTCCATCATTTCTTTATAACCTTTCAATTCTAAATCTATTTCGATAGGCAGGGGAGCAATATAGCTTTTGGCCTCCGGACTCAATTTGTCGAGGGCATCCATTCCTTGTTTGAAAACTGTATTCGCATAGCGACGGGGAATATTGGTAGCGATTAGTTGGAGTTCATTCTCTTTGGCAAATTCTAACAGAGGTTTGTAGCTACTGATATAGTTATCCCAAAGTCGGCATTCATCTTCAAAATACTTTTGACTAATCATCCCTGAAAAATATTCATCAATGAGCAATTGATTATCTCTTTAAAACATTTCCGCTCCCAAAACCAATTGTTTTCCTTTTCTCTCCAACAGTTCCTGACTGAGCTCCAATTGCAGCCAATGACAAATCGGATTGTTGTGGATTTCTCCAAAAAGCAAAACATCTGTTGCCTCCAAAGCTTTGAGCATTTTGGCGTGTTTTACTTTTTTTCCATTTTTATTGTAAAGAATATAGGCAGGTTTGTCTTGAGCATCAAGTGGAGAAAGGATGCATAACAGGAGTAGAAAAAAGAGAATGTTCTTCATAATTGGTCTTTATCGTAGGCTTACATAATCCCAAAAAACACCCCAAAGTTAGTAGGTATTTGCATTTATTTAGCCAAAATAGTAAGAAACTTAAGAGACCTCGGAAGGAGTTGAGAGAATATGACCTAAAACTGATAATTGATCCCAAAAACATAGAGCATGGTGCCCGCTGAGGACTCTAATTCACCAACAATCGTAGCATATCCAGTCATTCCAAGGTCAACACTAAAGTTTTTATTGAGTAAAACTTCACCGCCAAGACCCAAAGCCAGATAAAATTGGTTTTCTAAGGTATAATACTCCGGTCTGCAAAAGCAAATATCTCCCATATATAAACCTCCTTCTGCAAAGAGTTTTCCGATGTCATCTGAAAAGAAATTGAAATGAGTAAAAGCGCCTGCCATCCAATTAAAAGTTTTATCCTCTCTATCCACAAAACTCATGATAGATTTATAATCAAAACCTAATTCCCAGCGAGGACTAAGCGGGAAAGCCATATTCAAACTCCAGGTAAATTCATGTTCAGTAAGCCAACCAAATTGATTGGAAAAATGTTCTCCAGGGATATAAGTGATGGAAGTACCAATGATCGGACTCGGTCGAAAGCGGAGTGGTTTTTTTCTCGTTTGAGGGATACTATCGGTCAAGGCCGCTAAATAGTTATCAAGAGGATAAACCTGGTTTTTGGCGGATGCCATGCTTACAGAAATGCTGAATACAACGAAGAGCATTAGAATAAATCTCATGCGAAAAATTTAAAGGTATTAAAAATATTCGTTGCTTCTGAATAGAAAGGTCTCTTTAGGGGAAGAGAAGGTGTTGGTCTAAATCTATTTCTATAAACGGCGTTTCTAAATATATATTTTATTGAAGAGCTGCGCTAACCTCTTGAAAGACCCACAAGAATTCCCGGCCAATTTCTTTGACCTTATTCAAATAAGCTTGTGATTCCTCTGGCTGATCATCGAATGCTTTAGGGTCGGTAAAGGAAATCGGAAGGCGAGCTTTTGCTCCCGGTACATAAGGGCAAGCTTCGGCAGCTTCATTGCAAACCAATATGGCGAGAAAATCTTTTTGCGGATTTGCGGGGGCATCAAATTTCTTGGAAAACAAATCGACAGCTTGGTCTTCTGGATGAAGGAGACAATGATAAATAGGATTCTCGCCCGAGGACTTTTGTTCTATGGGAAAACCCACTTCCAGTAAGGCTTTTACGGAACGGTGATTAAAGGCCGTGGCTTCTGTACCTCCGGAAAAAGTAGTGACCTCGTCTATCTGATACCAAAGTGCAGCAGTTTGCAACCAAAGTTGTCCAATATGGCTTCTGCGGGAATTGTGGGTACAAATGACGATGATTTTGACGGGATTCCCTTGTTGCTTTGTTTCGATGATCTGATCGATTAATCCACGAAGAATAGACTGGCGATTTGCTGGAATGAGGGCAAATTGGCTCGTTAATTCCTGACAAATAGGAGCTAGGGATACCGGAAAATGAAGGGGAGGAGTAAAGCTTGATTTTTGCATGGCGGCAAAATAAGTCATCTCGCGAAGAAATAGAACTTTTTAGCCTGGTAATTCTACTTTCTTGCGAGCAGACTTTAGCGCACTTCTTTGTTTTTTGGCGGCCAGGCGCTTGGCTTTTGCCAATGCATTGGTCCGAGGAGCTTTTCTTGTTTTTTTCAGAAGCAATCCTTTTTCTAAAAGCTCGTAAAATTTTGCAATGACTTTTTGCTTGTTTTTATACTGAGATCGACTTTTTTGACAAACCAAGCGCAGTACTCCTGCCTTGCTGAGTCGATGAGCCCACCGTTCGGTGAGTAAAGTTTTTTCTTCCTCCGTCAGCAAGTCCGAATTGGCTAAATCGAATAGCAATTCCATACGAGTCTCCACTTTGTTGACATGTTGACCACCACTACCAGAGCTGCGCGAGCTGCGGAAGAGAAATTCTTTTGTGAAATCTTTTGGATACATTTTATTATTCATTACGCCTTTACAACAAGCCAGTTCTTCTTTTAGTTCCTGAGTCTATTTTTCCAAAAAAAAATAATTCCAAAATAATCGAACCAAGACCTTTAGATTTTGTTAAAATAATAAGGACTTTTTGGTACTTTTGTACTACTTTAAATCTAAAGAGATTTTACGCAGTTTAAGTACTTTTTCCCCTCCAATTAAAACACATCTTATGAAAAGACCACGGGTTATCGTTTGGTTTCGACAAGATCTACGGCTTCATGACAATGAAGCGCTAACAGATGCATTGCGGAGTGGGGAAGAAGTGATTCCTGTTTTTGTTTTTGATGAAAGAACTTATAAAGGGAAAACGAAATTTGGTTTTCCAAAGACAGATCGACACCGTGCGAAGTTCTTGATTGAAAGTGTAGAAGATTTGAGAAATTCGCTGCGCAAATTGGGTTCTGAATTGATTATCAGAGTAGGAAAGCCAGAAGAAGAATTGTATAACCTGGCTCTTGAGGTAAAAACGAGCTGGATTTTTTGCAATCGAGAAAGAACCCAAGAGGAAGTAGCAGTACAAGATGCATTGGAAAAAAAGCTTTGGTCTATCGGCCAAGAGATTATCTTTTCTCGTGGAAAAATGTTGTACTACACCCAAGACCTTCCTTTCCCCGTTACCCATTGCCCGGATGTATTTACGCACTTTCGCAAAGAAGTGGAGCGTTTTGTCCCAATCCGAGAAGCTTTACCTACCGTCGAAGAAACGTTTAAACCTTTATCTGTAAAAATTGAGGCAGGAGAATTGCCAAGTATGGCAGATTTTGATCATGCCGATGATGGTGTCGACGCTCGGTCTGCACTTGTCTTCAAAGGAGGAGAAACGGCCGCTTTGGAACGATTGAATTATTATTTGTGGGAATCCAATCTGATTAGTCAATATAAGGAAACGCGGAATGGATTGATCGGAGGCGATTATTCTTCCAAATTTTCTCCCTGGTTGGCTGCTGGTTGTTTGTCGCCCAAAAAGATCTACAGCGAAGTGAAACGCTTCGAAACGGAACGCGGCGAAAATAAATCCACTTACTGGTTGTTTTTCGAATTGCTTTGGAGAGACTTTTTTAGGTTGATGGGAAAGAAACATGGCAATAAGATTTTTCAAAAAGGAGGAACCAAAGGCGAACCAGATGCGCAGTTGAAAGATGATCGTCATCTGCTCGATCTTTGGATCGAAGGCCGGACGGGGGTACCATTTATTGATGCGAATATGCGGGAATTGGCTGCGACCGGATTTATGTCTAATCGAGGGCGACAGAACGTCGCTAGTTTTTTGGTCAAAGACTTACATGTCAATTGGCAAATGGGTGCTGAATATTTTGAATCTCAATTATTGGATTATGATCCTTGTAGCAATTGGGGCAACTGGAATTATATCGCAGGAGTGGGAAGTGATCCGAGAGAAGACCGCTATTTCAATATCCTCACTCAAGCCAAACGATATGACCCGCATGGAGAATATGTAAAGACCTGGCTCCCAGAATTAAAAGAAGTCCCGGAAGATAAAATCCATCGCCCGGATACCCTTTCTAAGCAGGAGTTGGGCGATAGCCATTTGCGTTTGGGAGCGGATTATCCGCGCTCGATGATTAGTATGGAAAAGTGGAGTTAAGTAAGTGGGTAAAATATTTACCAATCCAATAACAAGTAAAGCTCATGTTGCCTAATTCAATGCTAAACCAGTTGTCAGCAAACCCTAAGAAACTCTTTATTCTCGATGGTCTTGGAGCTTTATTATCTGCCTTCTTACTAGGTGTGGTTTTAGTTCAATTGGAAAGCTATTTTGGGATACCTCGAAATACACTTTATTTCCTTGCTTTCTTACCCTGTCTTTTTGTCGTTTATGATCTTTTCTGTTACTGGCGGGTCGAACAGAATATTGGTTTTTTTCTGAAAGTTATTGCAGTGATTAATGTGCTGTATTGTTGCCTTTCAATTGGTTTTGCTTTTTATCATATGGAAAGGATCACTGCTTTGGGATGGGGGTATATTTTGATTGAGATTTTGATTGTGTTGGCAGTGGCTTTTGTGGAATGGCGGGTTGCGGGAGATTTGGAGCCTTGAGGGCTGTCTTGAATAAACTTCTATTTTTTTAGTTTAACGATATAAACGTCATTATCGCCAGCACCGAATGAATTGGAGTGCCCAACAATGAAATAAGAGGATCCATATTCAAGGATATCTTCCCCCCAGTCATCTTCCGAACCACCAATAACCTTTTCCGAAATCATGTTGCCCTTAGCATCCGTTATTAGCATGTAGATATTTCTGTCTCCCTCCCCGAAGCTTCTGCTTCTTGCTACTAAAACATAATTTTCGTCTTCATTGATTAGCAAAGCTTGTCCTCCATCGTGTGATGTCCCTCCATAGTTGTTTTCCCAAATTTGATTGCCATTAGCGTCTATTTCTAAAGCATACATATCATGCTTGGAATCCGTACTGGAGGAGTGACCATTTAGTAAAAATCCTCCGGTGGGCGTTTGTGCAAAGCCTTGACTTTCTTCGTATCCATTACCTCCATATCTTTTGGACCATAAAGAATCTCCCGTTGATGTCAATTTCATTAAATAAAGATCTCTGCTGGTCGCCCCAAAATTTCGAGTATAGCCATACACCATGAGCTCTTCATTTTCAATTTCTACTAATGCAGAACTTCCATCCATATCTGATCCTCCATAAGTGATCTGACGAATTAAATTTCCACTTTGATCTATCCAGATTAAATAAATATCACGAAATCCCGCCCCAAAACTTTCAGTGGTCGCCGCGATACAAAATTCAGACTTACTCGTTTCTATGATATCCGCGGGTTTATCATCTAATGATCCACCAAATGATTTTTCCCAAAGAACAGTTCCACTCGCATTTATTTTTAAAACATGAATATCTTTTTGTCCATTGCCAGTACTTTCGGTCGTTCCTATTAAGAGGAAATGGCCATCAATTGTTGTTATTATTTTGATTCCTTCTTCCGCTAAATTCCCCCCATAGGTTTTTTCAAAAATTACCTTTCCATTGGTATCTAATTTTAGGAGATAATGATCACCATTGGCATCATTGATACTTTTGGTTTGGCCCAAAATATATAGCATGTCGTCTTTAATGACCATAGAGTTGGCGATATCATCAGCAGTGCCTCCTATATTTTTTTCAAAGGAACTAATAGCTGTTTCGTCCATCTTTATAGGATCTTTTTTGCAGGCGAAAAGGATTAAGCAAAGAATAGCATATACCAGCCAATATTTTATTTCCATAATTATACAAACGAAGGAACAGTTATAATATTTGTTTTGAACGACCAAGTCTCCCAAAAAACACCAAATACCTAACTAATTGCTTACGTGATTGCTGTTTCTAGTGAGGAATAAGGTCAATAGGTAAAAATACCTGTTTTCTTAATAGGGTATTTTTACTCGTTGTTTTATTACGTATAACATTTAAATTGCATGCGTAACACGATAATTACTTTCCTTGTTGTTGCCTCCCAAAGTGCTAACTGGATTTCAGGGAGATACTTAAATATTCGAATTTCCGTACTACACATTTAATTTTGTATCGGGTTATTGACTGTCTTTAAAATGCTATTTAAAGGCCCTCTCTACCGAGTCTGCAATACTTTCGACCTTGTTTCACAAGTCCTACGATAGGATACAAAATCAAATTTTTATAGTAGTTATTTCGAATGGAGAATCTTACACCACTCTAATATAACATTGAATTTTCAATGCCCAATGCAACAGTATTGGGGAATGTTTTAGCTTAAAATTTACTACACAAAACTTTAATAAGCTTCGTCTTTTAGAAGCTTATACTGGGAGCTTATTGCCAAGAATTATCCCAGGCAAACTTGTATTTTATTTTTTAATTTTTTATAAAAAACAATCTAGTAATGAAAGATGTAATGACCCCTAAAAAGCCTAAAGCTGAAAAGCAATTGGCTGCAACAAGTGACCTGTTCGCTGCTAACCCTTCGGCAGAAGCTGTTGAAATTCTAGAAACCTTGAGATTACAGGCCGCTCAAATTGTTAGTGCTGCATTAGGAACGGCAACACTATCAAACTTTGCGACCACTGGTTTAGGCAACTTCCCATACATGTGGGAAAATCCAGCCAATCTTGAGTTCAATCAAAAAACTTATGATTGGATCAATGCCAACCTAAAAGCAAATACGACTCCATCAGAACAAGCAAGTGGTTCTAATTTTACAAACATTTTTGCCAATGCATTAGCTTCTACTACGTATACGCTATCTAGTGCAGATCAGGCAGAATTAAACACCGCCGCTCGAAATGCGACGATTCAACAAGGAGCGCTTTTGAAATCTTGGAGAGATGCTTATGGAAGTCTTCCTGCTGCAAAACCAGGAGAAACTCCGACGGATGTTATTGTTAATATTATTCTGACGGATTGGGCTACCAATCCACCTGCAACTTTGACAGAGGTTCAAAATGCTAAGAACCTAAATGCCTTACTAGGAAATACTCCTGCTTCTGGCCAACCGATACTTCCTATCTTTTCCAATTGGGTAAATGCATTGGGCGCAAGTGTTTCTCTTCAGAATGCAGTTTCCATGAATAATGGTCAAAAAAATGCAGCACTGGATGCCGTAAGAAATCCAACACTCGCCAATGGAGCCTTGTCTATCGCTGGCAAATTACAACCTGCTTATAGAGTAGCTACTCCAACCAGTTCCATTCTGAATGGATTGGCGGCTGCAGGAAATTCAGCAGTTGTTAAAATGACCGTGAGTCGTTTTAGTAGTTCTGAATATAGTGTAAAAGTGACGGGTCAAGCAGGCTTTAAAATTCCGATTCTTAGCTTTTTTACAATGAATGTAGGTGGGAACGCTAGTTTCTTTCAGGAAAAGATTGCGACCCAATCCAATTCAATTGAAATGGAACTTACTTTCACTGGTGTTACCCTTGCACAATATGCTCCGGTAAGCTATAATGATGCGACCAATCAAGATTGGTTTTTTATGTCGCCGATCAATGATGCTATCGCAGCAGGAAAGGATGATGTCTCTAGCTTTAAATTCAAACCAGACCCAAGAATTGACTTTTCTGAAGATGGTCCTTTTGGATTGATGAATACGATTGTCTTTTCAAATTATCCAAATGTCAAGATCGTTGTGAAAAGTGCGGAGTACAAAAGCATTGCTACAACTATCGAGCAAAGTGCTTCTGTAGGACTGAGCTTTTTGGGTATTCCTTTGGGATTAGGTGGAAAAGAAGCGACCTATTCTAAAAAAGTAAAAACGGAATCTTCCAGCGAATCAGTCACCATCACTTTGGATGCTCCACCAGAATTGGTAGCCAGTAGTGTGGTAGATTCGGAAGGTTGGATCTTGGGCGTAGTGACAGAATATCCTGCATCCTAATTTATCCAAATTACTTCTATTTGTTGCCCCTAAATGATTTAATTTAGGGGCATCATTTTCTAACTTTTTTTATGAGTCATCCTTTTTATAAAAACGTATTAAAGCTTGCAAAAGAAGTTTATGCAAAAGAAAGCAAGTCAAAACTTGTTGCTCCTTTTGCAAGTGATCCGCTTATAGATAAACCTAATGAGATAGAATCTCTGGAGCCATTTATCACGGGCGGACTTGGCAATTTCCCCTATTACTGGCAAGATCCAAGAAATAACCTTTTCAATATCGACACCTATAATTGGATCAGTGCCAATGTCAAAGCAGGTGCTTATCCTATTGAGCAAGCCAGTGGATCTTCTTTTACCAATCTTTCGATTGATGCTTTAGGTGCTGTTTCTTATTCTATATCTACTGCTGATGAGCATGCCCTGACGGCCGACAGTTTAAAAATATTTAATGCACAATCAACACTTTTAACGGCATGGGAAAACGCTTTTGGAAATATTCCTCCGGGGACTCCTACTCAGCCACCAATCGATATTATTATCATTCTCATTGCGAATACCTGGGCTTCTCCTGCGACTAACTTTGAGGAGATGTTGAATGCTGCGGTGCTCAATGATTTATTAAATGAAGTGCCACCAAGTGGGACAGCGGTAATGCCTGTTTTGGCTAATTACATTAATGTCATTAATGCCAGTATTTCCCTCCAGAATGCTTCTCCTTCGCAAACCGGATATTTGAATGCTGCATTGAAAGCCTTACAATTTCCAAGTTTGGCTAACGGCGGATTAGAAACCAATGATAGGGAAATTCTACCTGCTTATGAAGTTACTACGCCTTTGCTTGATATTCTGGAAGGTTTAAAAGATACTGCTAATGATTTTACACTTAATCTGAAAATTACAGGAGGAGAAGATGCTGAAATCCATGTTGGATTACCAGGGGGAGAAAGCTTTCATACGGATGTGGATAGCTTCTTGGCAATGCCTACTGCTTCTGGGCAAAATGTTTTTAAAAGTATTCTTGAAAATCATGCTGATCCAATAGAAGTGGAATTAGCGTTTTCAGGGCTGACTATGGTTTATTTTGGGCCGGTCCCTTTTAAAAAATCTTCCAGCGAGTATTGGTTTTGGAAAGAACCATTGATTGGAGCGGTGCAAAATGGAAAGGAAGATATTACTGGATTTAAATTTGCTCCTACTCCGTCCATTGATTTTAGCAAGCAAGGGCCCTATGGTTTTTTAACGGCAGTGGCTATTTCCAATTTGCCAAATATTTATATAAAATTACCTGCGTCTAAAAATAAAAGCACGACCAATTTTTTTCAAAAAATCACAGGGGAAATAAAACTCATGGGGAATAGCATGAAAGGGGAGGTGTCGCCAATTTCCATTCAACAAAAAACTAAAACAAAGGAAGTGGATCAATCGCTAGCACTTCTTTTATCTCCTGCTATTGAGTCTACTCCGGGTATTGATTCAAGAGCTTGGGTACATGGAGTCTTGGTGGATTATCCCGTGGCAGTGGCGGAGGATCCTGATGGTGTTTTGAGTTAGGACTGGAAAGACTTGTTTTAAATTTTTCGAACGAAAGGAGGATTTGAGCTACTGAAATAGACTACGGAATCTGACTGCATAGACATGTATTCTTCCTTTTTAGCAAACCGCTGAATAAAACCTTCTTTTGAGGCCTTAGCAATTTCCTGGAAGAAACTATTTTGTAAGGAGTCATTTGGGGTAATTAGCCTTTTTGTTCCTTCGTCTATGAAGGCTATCCCTCTTTTATTCATTGTCTCATAATCTAGCTCGAATATTTGGCCGATCAATGGTAAGCTTGCAAATAAAAAAATAGCTGTGATTATATTTTTGATCATGACCTTCCTTAATTACTAATTTTGTATTCTTAATTTCTTTAAAATTCCTCAAGTCAAAT
The DNA here is from genome assembly GCA_938015925.1 of uncultured Saprospiraceae bacterium. Lineage (GTDB taxonomy): Bacteria > Bacteroidota > Bacteroidia > Chitinophagales > Saprospiraceae > CALLVY01. The sequence continues at coordinate 6,573 of CALLVY010000803.1, read as the reverse complement.
GGAATCGACTTTAAAGGTACAGCTTCTATTTTATTATTCTACTGGAAATTATTCCTAAGTAGCGGCTCTATTTCGATAATTTAATAACTTCCATAAGTAAGGAAATCTTCTTGTAACGGGAATCTTTTATTTCAAAAATTTGATACATTCGCCGTAAGGAAGATCCGATACCATCTATGGACATAAATGCTTTTTCGGCTATCGATTTATTGGAAATGACTGGATCGTCTAACAAAATATTTAATACTTTCCAATCCGTTTCATTTATGTTACGTCCGATTTTTTGTTCTATTCTAGCTCGGTCGAGTTGAAATCCTTCTGTTTGCAAAGGACGGTTAGTATCCTTTTCTATCTTGAGTTTATCAATTTCCTGTAAAAGGACTTGCCGTTTTTCTTTTTGCTTTCTAATTCGATTTTGAGCAACAAATAAAGTGGAAAAAATAAAGAACATACTCAGTAAGAGGAGGAGGAAGGATCGCTTGGTTTGTTTTTGTTTCAGCTGATTTTGTTCCTCTTGGAATTTAATTTGATTTTGGTGGAGCTGTTCCTTGTATTCATACTCAATGGCTTTTTCTAAAAAAGCGTTTTTATCTTTTTCCACCTGTAGACTATCGCTACAGCGTTTAAATTTTTCATACATTTCCAATGCGACCCTATAATTATTCTTAACCTTATAATATTTATAGAACAAGTCATAGATATCGATCTTAATTCTAAAGTCTAGGTCATTATGCGACAAAACCTTAATTTCTTCTACGATTTTACCTGCCCCTTGTAAGTCCTCCTCCATGATGAAATTAGCCAACTGTGCTTTATGGATAATTAGCTTAGATTCAAGTTGAGTCTTTTTACTTAGTTCAACACCCGCTTCAGAATATTGAATGGCTCGCTCTTTTAAACCTATTTCTTTAAGTGCCTTAGCATATTCAAAATAGGCGTCAACTTTTGCTCGTGGATTATTTATGGAATCAAAAATTTCTATGGCTTTATCAAAATTGGAAATCGCTTCATGTGGTTTGCCTTGTAATGATTTAATACTTCCAATATTGTTGAAAATATTTCCGTCGCTTATATAGCTAGGGTTTTTTTCGTATAATTTTAACGCCTTTTCAAAATATTCAAGTGCTTTATCATAGCTGGAAATTTGTCGATAGATGAGTCCAATATTATTAAGAATATGCCCTTCCGTTTGATAATCTTTTTTGTTCTTGAAATAAGGCAAACTTAAATTATAACTCCGAAGTGCTTCCACAAATAGATCTCGGTCTAAATAGACATTTCCAAGATTGGTGTGAATTTTTGCAATCGTTTCTTGATCATTGAGTTGTTTTGCAATGCCCATCGTTTGATCGTATTCTGCTACCGCAAGATCGATGTCTTCCATCACTACATGGATCAGTGCCTTTGCCAGAAGGGCTTTAATTTGCTCTTGCGGCTTGTTTTTCTCTCGAGCTATTTTGACATGGTATTTAGCGATGGCTAATGCAGCATCAGGATAAGCAAAGATATTCGCATCATAGTAGCCATCAATTGTATCGAATAATAGGGAGTCTGGTGCTTTTAAGTTTTTTAAGAAGCTAAGTGTCCCGGAGTCTTGTGCCTGTATAATAGAGGGGAATAAGAGGGAGAGTGCAAGGATTATAGGTTTGCAAATATTTTTGAATGCCAAGCATCTTTTAAATGCAAGATTAAGATTTACTTGAAAATTACATTGTATCATTTACCATAGGTATTAAGTATTAGCGAGTTGATTGTAATAATACAAATTAAATTGACTTTGCTAGCGTACATTGCAGACCTATTGATACGCTGGAGAAGGATTTTCTAAACCCACCAGGAAACAATTAGACTTTAGTCTTTGTCAATAGCTGTTTTTTTGCCTGCTGCTTCGCCGCCTTCCGCCCCAAAAGAATTTTTAATTCCTTCTTCTTTCGAAATATTTTAAACAAAACACAGAGGATGGTGGTACCAATTGATTTAATATAAGCTTCTTTTGATTTTAATTAGCCCGGCAACCAGCCGACTCTAATATTATTGAAATCAATTTCTTCAAAAAACTTCAGGTCCTTGTCGATTTCAAATTCAATGTCTTTTAACTTAATGGTGATTTCATAGATGACCAAAGAGCCATCCAATTGAATACTATCCCGAGTGATTTGAATCTCTGCAATACCTGATGCCGGGAAGTATTGATTGATGACGCTACCTTCATCTCCAATGGCATCATCGCAATAGAAATTTCCAATAGGACCATCAAATTCATTGATCGATATTTCTAAATTTTCATGGGGCAATGCAAACTCCTGTTTCGTCGTACTTATTCCTAATAAGTCTCTATCTCCCCGAATAGTCAAAGAGGTGTTATTCTCTCCGATGGTGTATACCCTGAAATTTCCACAACCATCTCTTTCCTTGTCAAATTTTAATTGACTTAAATTGATCTTGTCATTACAGCTGCTTAGTAGAAAGGTGGCAATGGCTATGGTGAATAGGTAGCTGAATGCTACGATTAATCTTGGATGCTTTTTCCTTGATTGCTTGGGGGTGGAGCTTGTGGATGGGTGTGGTTTATTTTTCATAAGATTTTGTTGTTTTAGTTTTTATTTTTCTATTTCCTCTTTTTAATTTTTTGTGAATCACTTGACTCCATTTCTTTAGAATCGACATTCTTATTGGAATGAATTGGTTTTAAATATTGAGCTGGATTATTTGGACTCATTGATTTGTCTGAGAACTGTCTTTTTTTGTGCCGAAGGGTTCGCGGCCCCGTAGCTGCGCATAGTAGCTAAGGAAGAGTGGTCGTTTTTATTCCTTATTTGGAATTGGTGAACAAATTTCAATTATAAATCCATTCAAATCTCTTAGGTAACCAACTTTTTGTCCCCAAGGTTTTGTTGCAGCTTCACTTAAAAGTGTCGCTCCATTAAGTATCGCATTTTTCATCGTTTCTTCAACATCTGAAGTCGTAAAAGCGAGTTCAAATCCAAATGGCTTATTGTCCAATTTACTCTCTAGGAAACCTTTTTTAAAATTTGATTTCCCGAGATCTAGATTGGCGAATGCAAGTGTTGTAATTCCTGAATTTATTTCTCCATAATCATTTTCAGGTGTAAGTATTTTTTCTTCAAAGCCAAATGCTTGTTTGTAAAAATCCAGTGTTTTTGGTACGTCTTTAACATAGAGAATGGTGTAAGCAAATTGTATATCCATTTTTTTTTGTTTAAAGTTGTCTTTCTTGTTTTACAAGAGATAAGCTAAATTAAGTAACTAAGCAGGTGTTCAAATTAAATCACATAATAACTTGAGCGACTTTTATTCTTATCCATCGTTAAAAAGCCTCGCCGATGTTAGGCATCGCCTTGAGCCACCCGTCCGCTTTGCGCTTCACGAGCCTTGCTCGTTCATGCCTCGGCTAAAAACAAAATTCATCTCAATTTATTGGTAACACAATTTTGAACACCTGCTTAGTTCGCGGATATTAGTTCGCCATAGCCTCATGAAACGTCAGTTCAGCAAAGCTAATCTCCTTCGTCGATTTGGGTATACATTAGTTTAGTTCGTACCTCTTGAACCTCCGTTGTCAGTTTGAGATGAATTTTGGATTTAGACGTTCTCTTTTCTTAGTCGATAGGGTCATCAGGATGATTTCCTAAAGAATATATTTCAGAAGAGAGTATTTGTTTTGCCAGGTCCATAAATCTTTTCAAGAAAAATCTATCCTTCTCTACTTCTAAGTCAATTTTCTCTTTTCTTCGATCAAGCATCAGTCGCAATTGATTTAGTTTGTTCTTCTCAAAATCAATCCTTGTTTCCGTTTTTTTAGAAAACATATCATTTGTAATAAACTGGTTTATATTATAAAACTCATCCATCTTAGTTGCCTTTGATAAACAAACTTTAGAGAACCGTTTATATGGATCATTATTTATTCCAATAAAACTGTTTACTAGCATTTTAAGTTGATTTTTTATGTTTGAACCAGCTTTATTATTACACATTTCAAATTCACACAATGCTTTTATTGCAGCATCAATTTTATCGAGATTATCAAATTCATGATCCCCAGTTATTATTACCAAGTTGACATCGGTTTCATTATAAAAATGAAATGAAACTATTGAATTATCATGAAACTCACGGACAAATATTTTTCGATTAAAAAATGATTCCATTAATGAATAAGCTATGAAATCAACCGCAAAACTTTCCCATTTACTCTCTTGATATAATTCATATCCGTCTACTAATATATATGGATAAATGGCTAAAAAGAGAGCACCAATAGGTTGACCTTCCAAATGATCATAACTTAGGTTTGAAGAAAACTCTTTAGTGATTTTTCTTTTCCTTTGATATAAAGTTTTACCAAAGAGTTTATAACTAACCAGATTATACTTTTCAATCATCTTTCAATAAAGATTCTTTTTCGAAGTTATGCCATTTGAAATCGTTCCTTTTTTAACACTTAAGCCATACGAAGCCACCAAAGCCCCATCACTGCAAATAACTCACTCTCACCTCCTCCCGCCTCGCACTACTCTTCACAAAATTCACCAAACGAGATTCAATCCCCTTATTCGCTTTGCGATCTTTCCAGCGAATACTCAGCAAAGGATATTTGTTATTGACACTATCCACAGGGTAATTGTAGTAAGAGACTTCGCTGATGTAATCTTCATACAGCGCCAGAATACTTTTTTCTATATTCTTTTCCAAAAGCGAATCACTTTGCAAGCTGCTGATTTGATTTTGAAGATTCACAATGACTTTGTTTTCTGCCAGCTTGGGAGCCGATTGAATTTGATTGATCAAACTATCGACCTGATAATATTGCGCTTCCAGCGCATTGATTTTATCTAAGTCCACTTCCGTACTTGGGATGATTTCAATTTTACTAAAATCGGGCAAGGACTCTTCCAGTTTACTTCTCAAAAGAGGAATTTCTTTACCCAAAGTCGCACCGTATACTTTTACTCGGAGAATATAGCCTTGCTCCGTTTTTATACTTCGCCAACCATCAACAAATTTTTGGCCATCCCCAAAGCAATCTTGTAGCGCCTGTTTGACCTGATGGTCGGTATTGACATTTTGCAAAACTCCGCGGAGAATCGTAATACTTGGAATCAAAAGGATCAGGCTAAAAATAAAAATACCCTGGCGAGTCCGTCTCATTTCTCGTTCGTTTTGAAAAGCTTTTACCGGAAAGCTCAACAAGCGCACAATGAGGTAAGTCGCCAATGCTACTAAAACCGCATTGAGAAAAAAGAGATAGAGGGAATTGAGCATGATCTCAATATTATTGAGATAAGTGATGCTCTGAAAACTTTCGTTGATTTTTCCATGTCGGATAAAATTGGCAATACCAAAACCCGTCACACAAAGCGGAGGCATCAAAGCCGTTGCGATAGCTACACCCGGTATCGCATTGGATTTATCTTTTCGGGTACCCGAAATGATGCCTGCAATTCCGCCAAAAAATGCTACACAAGCATCGAGGAAAGTAGGAGAGGTTCTACTCGCAATTTCACTGGTCATTTCTCCAAAAGGCGTAAAGAAAAAATAGAAAGTACTCGTCACCAAGGCGATAGCAATCGAAACCCCAAAATGTTGTAGGGAAATAGACAAGGTATTATTATCATTAATCCCAACCGCCAAACCAATCCCCAAAATCGGAGACATCAATGGCGAAATAAGCATCGCCCCAATGATGACTGCCGGAGAATTGAGGTCAAGCCCTAAGGACGCAATCATGATCGAACACATGAGAAGCCAGGCATTGGCGCCACGCATTCGCATATTTTTCTTGATGCTAATAATGGTGCCTTCTTTGTCCTGGCCTTTTTTTAGGTCGGTCAATTCACTAAAAAACTCAGAAATACCTTCCCATATTCTGGAAAAACCTTGGGATACTTTTTCCTTAGGTTTTTCAGGTTGGGAGGGAGTTGGAGTGGGTTTAGGTAAGTCGGCCATTCGTCGTTCTGTTAGATTAATAAACTTTGCTTATGGAAAAGTAATTTTTTTGAGGCAAGAGCGATAGTATTTTAGATTAAAGTCGCAATTTGTTTGACTGAGCTCCCCCGAAGGAGGAAGCAGGACAAATCGACAAAGGAGATTCGTTTCGCTGAACCGAGGTCTAAAGAGGCTCTGGCGAATGAATATTCCAAGCGAGGGAACAGCGAATCCGACAAGAGACAGTAGGCTAAAATAAAAAGGCGCTCCAGATAATGTAGGAGACTTAAAAATCAATGGCGCTGTCAAGCTTTAGCAAACAAGCCCCCTAATCCTGTATAATATTTCCATCTTCCATCACCAAAGTTCGATCGCTCATGGCGGCCAATTCTTCATTATGGGTAACAATGACGAAGGTTTGTTGGAAATCATCGCGCAAACCAAACAAGAGCTGGTGTAAGTCCTGAGAAGAAGCAGAATCTAAGTTCCCCGAAGGTTCGTCGGCAAAGACTACTGCCGGTTGATTCATTAGAGCTCTGGCGACCGCTACCCTTTGTTGTTCGCCTCCTGATAATTGGGTTGGTTTATGGCTTATTCTATCCGCCAGACCGAGATAATCCAATA
>CALLVY010000802.1 GCA_938015925.1 uncultured Saprospiraceae bacterium | reverse complement strand
CATCTGCGAAATCTGCGGGACACTTCTACTACGTAATTTTTAATCCAAAAACAAAATCATGTCAAAACCAAGAAAAGGAATGCTAGGCGCACTGATGGACGAATACGAAAGAGCTTCCATCGACCTGAAAGCCATTTTGTCTGAAGTGAGCCAAGCAGATTATGAACTCCTCAGAGATCAGGAAACCAAAGATGAAGATTGCCGCTCTATCCAAACGATCACCCGTCATGTGGTAGGCTCCGGTTACACCTACGCCAATTATATCCTCTCGGTCTACTCCAAGGAGTGGAACGAATACACCGATACCATTCCTGATCCCAAAAAAGGAATCCTCGAAATTGACAAAATGCTAGCTTATACCGACCAGGCATTAGCAGACAAGTACGATAAACCCATGGAAGAAATTGAATCCTGGAAATTTCATGCCCGCTGGGATGTTCATTATGATATCGAACAGTTATTAGAGCACGCCATCGTCCACATCCTCAGACACCGCCGACAAATTGAGAATTTTTTAAAATCTTAATTTGTTTTTTATATTTTTGCCCCAACAACTTCAAAAATAAAAATACCTATGAGCATCAGAAACTGGATCGCTTTCGCCCTAATTCTAATTTCTCTACTCTGTCTTTACCCAGGCTTGGTCTATCCCATTTTAAGCATCGACATCAGCGCCCAGTTGCCCATCGTCGGAAAGCTAGGATTGTATGAAAGTACCCAAAGCATCGTGCAAACCATCCAAAATTTATTTGACAATGATAATGCACTCGTTGCTTTTCTGATTCTTTTGTTTAGTGTGATCGTACCGGTGATTAAAGCTTTGATTTTATTGGTGGTATTGATGTCTAAAAATTTAAAGAAAAGAGTACAGCTTTTTAATTTTGTCCATATGATCGGGAAGTGGTCGATGGCTGATGGTTTTGTGGTCGGTGTTTTTCTAGCTTTTTTGGCAACTCGTTCGAATGAAAATATCAATGCCCAAGTCCATGAAGGATTTTATTACTTCCTGGCTTAGTGTTTGATTTCTCTGCTGGCCATACAGTTTATGGAGGTGAAAGAAGAAGAAGTTTAAGAAAATCAAAACGCAAACTTCTAGGATATTGAAAAGTCAAAGGAGCAAAAAAAAATAAGGGATGTTTGCGATTCACAAACATCCCTTAAAATGTATCAGTACAAGTTTACTATTTAAAAGTCAATAAATACTTTTTTCCACCAATGACTTCAAAAGTCACTTCTTGCACAGGCTCTTCCGTTTGGAAATCAATGTTTATATAAGTGGAAGCCTTTTCTGCCAAATCACAGTCTTTTTCTAATTCCAGGCAATTAAATGCCTCGATAGAGGTGTAGACGTAATAAGAATTATCGTTGTTAAATCTCTTGATGGGCAAGGGAATCTTCCGTTTGACTTGCGCTACTGTTTGTCCGATAAAGTAGTTATAAAATGGAAGTTTTAAGCCGTTTAAAGAATATTGATTAGAGGAGGAGCTGTTTTGTGCTCTTACTTTTCTAGATTCTAGGAGGATTTTATGCCTAAAAGAGAAAAATACGAATCCTTGAACTTGCGAAGCCCCATAGATTTCCGCTTCCTAAATAAAATCCCTTACCTTTGCAGCCAATCAATAAAAATAGAAAATGACTTTCTCGGATCTTAACCTCAATAAAGCTCTACTCAACGCCTTAAATGATCAAGGCCTGACGACCCCAACGCCCATTCAGGAGAAGTCTTTCTCCGTTATAATGTCGGGGAAAGATTGTGTAGGGATTGCCCAAACGGGAACGGGAAAAACACTAGCTTTTATGCTCCCCATCTTGCGATTAATGAAGTTCTCAAAAGTTGGAGACCCCAGAATACTGGTGGTTGTACCGACCAGAGAGTTGGTACTGCAAGTGGTAGCAGAAATCGAGAAATTGACGACTTATATGACCCTAAGGACAGTGGCAGTCTATGGTGGAACGAATATCAATACTCAAAAGACCCAAGTAAGGGCAGGAGTGGATGTGGTAGTGGCTACACCTGGTCGTCTTGTTGATCTCGTACTCACGCGTGCTTTACGACTCAAACAAGTCAAACATTTTGTGATTGATGAAGTGGATGAAATGCTTAATCTGGGCTTTCGAACCCAACTCAATAATATCCTCGACCTATTGCCTAAAAAACGACAAAGTCTTTTGTTTTCTGCGACGATGACCGATGAGGTAGAAAAAATCATTGACTCCTTTTTTAATGCCCCAGTGAAAATCCAAATTGCTGCAACGGGTACCCCACTGGACAATATCAATCAAAGAGGTTTTGAAGTGCCTAACTTTTATACCAAAGCCAATTTATTGAAAATACTATTGAAAGACGCGGAAGTATTTAATAAGGTCTTGGTTTTTGTTAGAAGTAAAGTCTTGACCGATTTGCTTTTTGAAATATTGGAGGAGGATCTTTCTGGCGTATCGACCGTTATTCACTCCAATAAATCTCAAAATTATCGGATCAATTCTGTTCAGGGTTTTGAAAGCGGAGAATTCCGAGTTTTACTCGCTACGGATTTGATTTCTCGGGGATTGGATTTTACCGAAGTGAGTCACGTGATCAATTTTGATATGCCGGAAGTCGCAGAAGATTACATGCACCGGATTGGTCGAACGGGTAGGGCAGAGAAAAAAGGAGAATCCATAAGCTTTATCAGCGAACAAGAATATCCTTTCCGCGATGCCGTGGAAGGTTTGATGAAAACGACCATTCCTATTGAGCCACTACCGGAAGGTTTAGAAACCTCTACCGAACTAATCGAAGCAGAGAAATTGCCAGATGGTCAGAAAAATTATTTGCCAGAAGCCAACCTCAAACATTCCCAAGGTGCCTTCCATGAAAAGAAGGACAAAAACAAGAAAGTCAACCTAGGTGGTTCTTATCGTCGGGAGCTAAAAGCGAAATATAAAAAACCAATCAAGCGAAGCGCTAAGAAGAAAAAGTAAATGGCTAAAGTTTTTCTCTTTCATTCAATATTTATCGACTATAAAATTTGAAAATCAACATCATAGGAGCCGGCCCCGCCGGACTAATGGCCGCGGAGCAATTGGCGCCCAAGCATGAAATCCACCTTTACGAAAAAGGAAAAGCCATCGGCCGCAAATTCTTAGTAGCCGGAAAAGGAGGCTTTAACCTGACCAATAGCGTCACTGGACCAGACCTGCAAAATAAATACTTACCCACTAATTTTTTAAACGACACCTTAACTGCATTCGATTCTTCCGCGACCCGTAAATGGTTGGACGACTTGGGAATTCCCACTTTCGTAGGCAGCAGCGGACGCGTCTTCCCTGAGCAAGGCATCAAGCCAATCGAAGTTTTACAAAAGTGGAAAGAACGACTTTTGGAATTGGGGGTGCAAATACATCTGGAACAGGAGTTTGTCGGTTTTACAGAGGCAGGTATTCCCCGAATAAAACACAAAGAAGAAGAAAGGGAATTAGAAGGAGCAGCCACTATTTTCGCTTTGGGCGGAGCCTCCTGGTCCGTAACCGGTTCCACCGGAACCTGGCTAAAGCATTTTGAAAACTTAGGCATTCCAACCAAGGCTTTTCAAGCCTCCAATTGCGGTGTACTAATCGATTGGCCACCAAGTCTCCAAGCACATGCTGGCAAACCACTA
>CALLVY010000801.1 GCA_938015925.1 uncultured Saprospiraceae bacterium | reverse complement strand
CGCTGGTGGTTTTACCGACCCCACCTTTGTGGTTCAATAAAGAGATAATGTTTCCCATAGTGTAATTAACTTTTTCTAGTTACGTGAAGGTAATAATTATTCCTAAACATGGCATAAAAACATTATAAAAATTAACAAATTGAATAAATTTTAGCTATGCATTCATGGATTCGGGATCCATATTGAACAGATAAGTGCAAATACCAGGCCAAATATGTAATTTTTTAATAATATGTAATTTTATAAGTAGAATAACTCGAAAAACGGTTGATTTATCCTAAAAACAGCCCGAATAGATAATATTAATAAAGAAAGCAATGTTTTGTAATTTTAGGTCCTTATCATCAGAGAACCATAAATAACCAAATCATGAAGCTCCTCCAATCAAGCCTACCTTTTTGTTTATTTCTCTTTTTCTTCTCTTGTGCAGATGATAATGAACCAATGGACGTCATTGTACCATCAGTAGATTCGGTGGACTTAGGAAGGTATTATTTGACGCCCGATACCAAACATTCCTTTGTCTACTATCGATCTGAGGGCTATGCAAATTCCAAGATTCAATTTGTGGATAACATGGGCAATCTGCTGGAATTACACATCATGGGGAATACCGATCTGGAAGAAGCTTTTACCCAAGAATCTGTTGTTGCTTATAATGTTTCTCAACCTGGTGACGAGATCCATTACAATTATGAGTATGAATTTGAGAGTTATATTTTAAAGGTAGAGGATCAAGCGCGATTCCCTTTTTATATATCCATCAGAGCATTTCCAAGTGTACCTGGTCTCGACAGTGTTGTAGTTGCAGACGTACTTACCATCTCCAGTTTTGAAGATAATCAGTCGACTCCAACAGGCACTTTAATCACCAAAATCCTAGATAAGAGAACTTGGCCCGAAGCTCCAACTAATGATCTTCTGATTGGAGACTTTACGTTATTTAATAAAACATTTACAAAAGTTTACAAAAGAGAAATGAGTACAGATTGGCAGCTTTATTTCAATCTCGAAGTCGGCATTATAAGCTTTACCGATGAAAATGGTACGAAATGGCGTTTTGAAAAATTCATTAATTAGTCTTATAAAACCGATCCAACATCTCCCATCTAGCTGATCTAAGCAGCATTAATTCTCCCCCTTACTTATCCCCAAAAAGCCTACTTATCCACATTCCTAACACCTTCCTATTTATCAAACAATTCCTTTATTAAAAACAAAAAATTGCCCAACTATTTGTTTATTAACATAATTTGTTTTATTATTGTGGAGAAATTATAACCGTCAAAGCATTAAATCTTTTAGAGATTTTAGACTTCTTTTATTGCCATAAAAAGTCTCTTCTGTTTTGGCCCCTACTCACATAAAAGCACTATTTATGATCCGAGAAGACAGAATTGAATTGAACAAACGCTTTATCAAAGTTTTTCAATTATTGGAAGAACGCGGCGATGTTATCCTTAATGATCGCGGCGGAAAAGGTATGGGAGATTTTGCTGAAAGAATTTTAGGCAATCGCTCTTATGGCCATATTATCCGAGCATTCTTAAACGAAGATGACAAGCGCGTCATTGATTATCGACATGCCCGCACGCTATGCCATGAATATGGCGTAAATGAATCTTATTTGGTAGATGGCATTGGTACTCCATTTGGATTTGACCTCCCAGATTCCAACAATAAAGAACATCAAATTCGCAATACTGGCAATATCCTTTTCACTACCGTACAGGCTTTTGCTGGTTCTGGTGTGGACGTTGGAGGCTCTGCTTCAGAAGACAATCAATACTACGCCATTCCTGGAGTAAGTGGAAATGGTCTCGTTGCTTTTCCTATTGATGGAGACAGTATGGATCCCGTTATTAAAAATGGAGATACTATCATTTGTCGACAAATTGGTGGACCGCACGAAATCAAAGACAATGAAATCTACGCCATAAAAAACAATGGCGCACTTTGGGTGAAATATGTGCAGAAAATTGCCAATAAAAAAGGCAGAGTTGCTTCCTTAAAACTCATTTCTGCCAATCACCTCGAATACGATCCTTTCGATGAAGAAGTGAATGAACACACTCGACTTTTTAAAGTGATTCGATTGATTAGCAATCTCTAAGATTTATTAATCAAAGGTTCCAAAACAGAAACAAATGTTTCTGTTGCCTACCACAAAACTCAAGGAGAAATAAAATACTCTTCTTGAGTTTTTTTTATCTTTTACTCTCCCCTCTCCGCTCTTTCCCTCAAGCAATAACAAGGTTAAAAAAATAAAACATTTTTTGTTTTATTTTGTATTATTTTACAAACTTTTTGTTTATCTTGTGTATAGGAATTAAGCTTAATTATTTCCTACAATGAATCTGATTGATAGTGATAAGAAATTATTGAAGCATGGAGAAGGTCAATAGACGAGAATTGAATAACCGGTTTAAAAAGGTGTATCAAACTCTTTTAGAAAAGGGAGAGATCATCAAGAACAATCGGCAAAAAAGTAAATCTACCTTTGCTGAAAATATCGGCACCAAGGGCCACATCATCGACCTCTACCTCCAAGACAAAAGAGAAATCACTTATGAACAGGTTAAAAAACTATGTAGTCGATATGGCATTAATCAAGCGTATATGTTTCAGGGAATTGGACGCCCTTTTGGTAAAAGTCGAATTCCTGACCCTGAAAAAAGATTAGCTATGGCATTGGGTATCAACTTTTCTCCCAACATTCTTTTCACCAACATTGCAGCTTTTTCCAGCAACACCATTGGCGTAGATTTACTGGAAGAGAATGAGCGATTTACCATTCCAGGAATGGCAGGTGACTTAGTAGCATTTAATATCAATGGAGAAAGTATGGCTCCGACGATCCTTTCTGGCGACATGGTTATTTGTACACCACTCGAATCCAAAATGGAAATGATTGACAATGAAATTTATGCTGTGGTATCGAGTCAGTCCGTTTGGGTAAAACGGGCACAACGTTGCTATGACAGACATCATAACTGTACGCATCTAAAATTAATTTCCGACAACTTTGAGGAGTTCGATCCTTTTCTAATTGAAATCAATGAGGTTAGAAAATTACTCAAAGTCACCAAACGATTAACAGGAATGGGCTAATCGAAAAATTAGGCGATCCCGCTTTTGGGGAATATAAAAATTGTAAAAAATATTTTTTTATACTAATGACATCAAATAACTAAGGCGATCTAAAAAAACAAAACCAAGCATTTTTTTTTAAAGAGATAGAATAATAAGTAAAAAATCTAAACAGATTTTAATAACTTGAATTGAATAAAACATACTGACAATCAACAATTTAACAAGTAATTAAATCAAAAAAAATGAACCCTATCCTTAGAAATGTTTTAGCAGTTATTGCAGGAATTATTTTAGGCAGCATCGTAAACATGGGAATCATCACCATCAGCGGCTCGATCATTCCTCCTCCAGAGGGAGTGGACCCAACAGATATGGAAAGCCTTAAAGCATCCCTTCATTTGTTTGAACCTCGCCATTTTATATTTCCGTTTTTAGCACATGCCTTAGGAACTTTGGTAGGAGCTTTTGCTGCGGCGTCTATTGCCGCAAATAATAAACTAAAATTTGCCCTCGGTATTGGTGCCTTCTTTTTAATTGGCGGTATTACCAATATCATCATGCTTTCTTCTCCGATTTGGTTTACCCTACTCGATCTAGTAGGTGCTTATATTCCAATGGCTTGGCTTGGTGGTAAATTAGCTGGGGGAAAGAAAAGTAGTTGAGATATCAAAAAATAAATTCCTTGGAATAAGTCGCCACTTTATCCAGTATCTATTCAAGAAAATCTGAAGAGGTGAAGAGGTGAAGAGGTGAAGGCTAAGTACATTATAATGAGTATCCTTGTCAATCAGAAAGTGCGGAGCTAAATTATTTGGGCCCATGTGTATTTAGGATACACACTACGTTTTAAACTGAACGTTAAATTTATTTTGTTTCGCCGACCATAAAATATAGCGAAGTCAAAATCAACATTTGAATTAGATAGTCTCTCTAATTATATCCTGCTGTTAATGATTAAACTCCTGAAGATTACTTCAGGAGTTTTTTGTTTTCTAGCTCTTTTAGTTTTTCAACATGGGAAGGACTAGCCCATAGGAAAATTAATTTTCATCACCCCCCTCTTTGCCGCATAACTTCGTATAGCATTATCCCCGTAGCCACAGAAACATTAAAGGAATCCGTTTCGCCCTTTTGAGGAATAATAAAAGTATCATCAACTTTTCCCAATATTGGCTGACTCACGCCATCCCCTTCCGCACCAATCACCAAGGCAATCGGCCCAACAAAATCCATCTGCTGAACACTTTTTTTTGCTTGCAAATCACTAGCAAAAACCTGTACTCCTGCCATCTGCAATTGTTCGATTGCCGCCATCAAACTACTTTCCCGACATACTGGAATTATATTGAGCGCCCCTGCAGAAGTCTTAAGCGCTTCGGCATTAATCTGAGCAGCGCCTTTTTTGGGAATGATCAGAGCATGAGCTCCGCTACACTCCGCCGAACGCGCAATTGCCCCAAAATTTCTAACATCTGTAACACCATCCAAAAGCAATAAAAGAGGCGATTCAGATTTTTCAAAAACCATTGGCAATACATCCTCTATTCTATAATATTGGAGCAAAGACAGAAAACCAATGATCCCCTGATGATTTCCAGAAGTCAAAGTCTTCATTCGCTCTTTAGGTACCACCTGCAAAGGGATATTATTTTTCTTACTCAGCTTACGAATATCTCTTTCAAAGTCTCCACGCACTCCTTGTTGCAAAATCAGTTTATCCATTGGAGTCCCGGACTGAAGCGCCTCAATAATTGGATGACGCCCGTAAATCATTTTCTCGGATTTTCTCTTCATGATTTGAAGGTCGCAATTTTCCAGCTTTCCGTTAATTATTCTTAGAAAAAAATTCAATTCAAGTGATCATCGTCCCAATAAAGAGGCAAAATCCCTTTAATTAAGACTTTTTGTCGCCCATCCAATCAATTCTTAGGCCCCAAAAACTCACAGCTTGGTTTTTTTTTGATTAATTTTATAGCAATCAATGACCATAAGCTACATTCTGCTGCCCGCTCTTTAATCAAAATAATACATTCTGCTTTCGTCATGATTATCAAAAATTAAGACTATTTAATAAATACTGAAAAAGTTAATCAATGAAATTCAACCTTTACACCCTTCCCTTTTTGCTGGCTCTGTTGATAGGAAATTTTTCCTTACAGGCTCAGACTCAAACACCACTAGATCAGGCCCTACGATTTGTAGAGGAGAATCAAGTGAAATGGAATTTTACAAATAACGACCTTAGGGATCTAACGGTCTCTGACCTTTATCCAAGTTCCAATGGCGTTTATCATGTAATCTTACAACAAACTCATCGTGGAATTAGCATCAATAATGCCCTTCTAAATGTAACCATCCCCACTAAAGGCGATGCCTACACTATTGGAACTCCACGATTCATACAGGATGCGAAATCCAAAGTGAACGCAGTAAAACCAAGTCTAAGTGCAGCAGAGGCTTTAGAATTTGCAATTACTTACACCGCTAGCACTGCTACGCGAGTACCTCCACTGATCGAACAGGTCAACGAACAATCTTACATTTTTAACAAAGGAGATGTTTCTCAAGATGAAATCCCGGTAGACTTGAAATACCGCCTCAATACAGAGGGAGAAATTATTCTTTGTTGGTCAATGGTCATCAAAGAAACAAACAATAGTGACTGGTGGGAAATGTATGTAGATGCCAAAACTGGCGAATTAGTGCACAAGCACAACTACACCGTAACTTGTCAATTCCACAACGATGCTTTCCACAACCACGATACAGATTGTGGTAAAGGAACAAGAGTTCCAGCTATAAAAGTAAAAAAAGCTTTAGCACAAGAAAGTACTGCTGCCGCAGCTGGTGAAGCTTATCGCGTATTTCCATTCCCTGGAGAAAGTCCTGCTCACTCTAGTCACGAGTTGGTAATAGAGCCTGCTCATCCAGATGCCTCTCCTTTCGGATGGCACGATACCAATGGAATTGATGGTCCAGAATTTACCATTACCCGAGGAAATAATGTTCACGCTTTTCAAGATCAAGATGGCGACAATGCTCCTCAAGGGGACGAACCAGATGGCGGAACAGACCTACAGTTTGATTTCCCATACGATGTAAATGCAGGTGTCAATGCTTATACGGATGCTGCAACGGTTAACTTATTTTATTCTGTCAATGCTATCCACGATTTTACTCACCAGTATGGATTTGATGAAGCAGCCGGTAACTTTCAGGCTAGAAACTATGTTGGCGCAGGCCAAGGTGGTGACCCTGTAATCGCTCAATCTCAGGATGGTTTTCTAACAGGTAGTGTTAACAATGCCAACTTTGGAACACCTAGTGATGGTGCTTCAGGAACCATGCAAATGTTTGTATGGAATCGAAACGTTGGAGGTGGAGAAAAATTCTTAGAGATCACTGCTCCTGCAAGTGTTGCAGGTTTTTATTCTGCAGCGGCAACGGAAGCAGGCGTTGGAACAGGCTTTGGCCCAGCTCCCCCAGTAACTCCTATTTCCGCAAAAATCGTAGAAGTAAAGGACAAAGCTTTTGATCCATTCGAAACAGACGGTTGTGAAGAGTTCATTAATGCCGCAGAGATTAATGGCAATATTGCTTTAATCGATCGTGGAGGTTGTTCTTTTGAATCCAAAGCTATTCGCGCAGAAGCAGCAGGAGCTATTGCCGTTATTATTTGCAACTTTGAAGACGAACCAGAAGGCATGGCAGGTGTACCAGGAAATGATCCTACTATTCCTACCATCATGTTAGGAAGTCCAGATTGCCAAGCCATTCGAGTCTTTGCAGAAACGGAATTGGAAGGATCAATCGGTCAGCCTGTTCAGGGAGGCCCAGAATATTTAGATGGAGATTTTGACAATGGCATCATTGCGCACGAGTTTGCACATGGTATTTCTAATCGACTCACTGGTGGTCCAAGTAATGCTGGATGTCTTGGAAATCAAGAAGGCATGGGAGAAGGCTGGAGTGACTTCTTTGGATTGGCGATGACCGTAAAAGATGGAGATACAGGAGAAATGAGAAGAGGAGTAGGAACTTTTGTAAGCCGTCAGGAAAATGACGGTCGCGGAATTAGATCTTATCCTTATTCAACAGATATGGCTGTAAATCCACTTACTTATATTGATGTAGCTGGTAATGTACAAACCCACGCAGTCGGAACTGTTTGGTGTACTATGATTTGGGATTTATACTGGGCATTGGTAGATAAATATGGTTTTGATCCTGACCTTACCAATGGTGACAAAGGCAATAACATTGCCGTTCATTTAGTGATGGAAGGTATGAAACAACAACCTTGTAGTCCTGGCTTTCAAGATGGCCGAGATGCCATTATTAAAGCAGATTTAAATCTTTATGCTGGCGTCAATGAATGTCTAATTAATGAAGTATTTGCCAGAAGAGGTTTAGGTTACGATGCAGACCAAAACACAAGTACGAGTGCAAGTGACGGCGTTTCTAGTTTTAGAAATGATCCTTACTGTTCTCAAGAGTTAGAAATCAAAAAAACGGTTACGAAACGAGTGGATGCAGGAGATCAAATTGACGTTAGAGTTGTCGTTCGTAATTACAAACCAGAAACTTTAACCGGAATTGTTGTTTCTGATGAGTTATTACCTGGTTTAAGCTATGTCGCAGGTTCAGGTACTATTGATGGAGTAGTTCAAGGTGACTTGGTTACTTTTGATATTGGTAATTTAGAATTTGATGAAGCAGTAATCCTTACTTACAAATTAGCAACAGATCCTAATATTGCTTCTATCTCTCAACGATACTATGACTGTGAGAGTAATGAAGGTTGGTTTGCAGATGCTATTGAAGACAATCCAATCAACTGGCAAAACAATGCGGAAACACCGCACACCGGTAATCGTTCTTGGAAAGTAGATGCATTACCAGAAGAAACCAGACAATGGGTCTTTATGGGCAAGCCTATTAAGATAACTGGTACCAAACCTGTTGTTCGCTTTTTCCACTCTTACAACACACAAGCTGGTATCGATGGTGGTATCACTCAAGTAAGTATTGATGAAAATGAAGAATTGTGGTTGGATACTAAAGACGATTTCCTTAGAGCAGGTTATAATGGCCCATTAGACTATAGTACTTTCGTTATTCCAAACCAATCGGCTTACTCTGGCGATAGCGAAGGTTTTATCGAAAGTTACATTGACCTTACACCATATATGGGAGAAGACTTATTGCTACGATTCAATTTTGCAACGGATGAAGGAACTTCTCCTACTGGTTCTTTCTGGGCTGTTGATGATATTGAATTTATGGATATGGTCAACTATAATGGAGAAGTGGTTCTATCTTACGATCAAGGAGATAACATCACTGCAAAAGCAGAAGACATCGGAACGGTTGTACTTGGTGCACTGGTAGGTACCAATGATTTGGAAGTTTCTTCTTTAAAACTTCAAATCTTCCCAAATCCTGCTAGCGACTGGGTTAATGTACAAGTAAGCAGTGAAGTCTCTAGTGACTTATTGCTTTCGGTAGTAACTATTGATGGCAAAGAAGTTTTATCTCAAAAAGCCAAAGTCAATAATGTTGCTCAAACGGTACAAGTTGATGTTAGTGATTTAGCTCCAGGCTTCTACTTCGTCAAAGCGACTTCTGGTAGTGGTACTAAGATGGAGAAAATTGTAATTGAATAATTAACTCCAGTACTACCCTACAAAAAAACCCTGTTGCGAAATTCGCAGCAGGGTTTTCTTTTTTATAAAAGCGGTGTAGAATTATTCTTCTTCGTCTTTAAGATCGATTTTGATTTCTTCTATTTCCTCAATCTCTTCTACTTCTTCAGAAGGAGTAGCTGGTTTTGCTTCAGGCTTTAAATCACTAATAACTTCTTCCACTTTATCTCCAACAACTTCCGCTACAGCTTTCATGGTATCTACCACATCTTCCAAAGCCTCGCCCATCGTTGTAGAAATAGCTTCGATCATAGAATCTTCTTTCCCTTTACCTGCAATAGCAGAAGCAGCTTTTTCCAAATCTTCTGACTTTTCAGATCTCGAAGCTTCGTCTAATTTAATTTGCTCCGCGATTTTAGCTTTCACTTCCTCTTGTGCTTGTTTCACTTTATCCCGTTCGGCTTGCTTAGCATCTTTTTCCTTTTGCTTTTCCATTCTTCGTTCAAGGTCCGTTTTCGTCTGAACCATCTCTCCTAGTTTCTCCTCTTTAGAACGAATTCGCTCTTCGATCATCTTGGTCTTGGCTTGTCGAATCTGTTGTTCCAATTGTCCTTCAGAATTAGCAATCTTACGATCTTGAAACCGGAGGTCATCTTTATCTCTTTTGATCGATCGCTCCATCTTTTCAATGGCAGACATCAAACCAGAATATCGGCGTTTTAATCTCTCCATTGGAGAGTTGTCACCAGAACCGCCAGTACTTCCCGCTTGAGAACCAAAACGTTTTTCTTTTACATTCTTAAAAGCGCCATCTAATCGTTCCCAAACTTTTGCGCGATGTTCTTTAGTAAATTTAGTATCTCGAAATTGTCGTTGCATTTTTTTCAGTTCTTCAAAAATGCCACTCAGATTAAGACCGTCCACTACTTTCTTTTCGATGCCTTCCAAAGAAGTCATAAATTCTTGATAGTGTGTTTGCGATTTCGCTTTGAATTCTTCATCCAAAACAGAACGCATTTCTTTCATTTTACTAAAAAGATTATTCGTATTTTCTCTTAAAGTATTGGCGTGATCTCGGAAGAGATTCCGCTCTTTTACCTGCCCCTGTACTTTTCCCCAAAAATCTTTCAAGGATTCCCAAGCATTAGAATCATAGGCTGTTAATTGTTCCACTTTGTCTTTGAGGCCGCTGAGTTCAGACTCATAAGCTTCATATAATTTGGAAGATAATACAATGAAGTGCCATTCTGTTTGGGCACGTTGAATTACATCGCCTCTTTCTACTTTGATATCTTCGGGTAGCAGGCTTTCAGAAATCGTCAACTCGCGTTCTATCACGGTATGAGTTTCAGGAAACTCCAAGTCTTGATCATTTCTCCACTCATTCATCATTTTATTGGAAAATTCCTCCGTAACGACGTTTTCTGGAAAGGTATAAATACTAACTTTATTAGTATCCGGGTGCAATTGTAAGGCGACGAGGATCCGCTCTTCTTGAGCATTTGTCCCCCATAAAACAAGCTTTTTCTTCATTGTATCGGTGTTATTC
>CALLVY010000800.1 GCA_938015925.1 uncultured Saprospiraceae bacterium | reverse complement strand
GGATCGTTCACTCATTCACCATAATAGCTACGGCTATTAGGTTCCGGGCGTTCCTTGATTGGAAGCAAAATTACTGGCGTGAACCTCCTTTGTCGGTTTCTTCATTTTTATCTCATAAAACCATTTTAGAATAAACTCTAAAGACCTTACAAATTTATTTCTTTTTCTTAAAAATACGGGCAAAAAAAAAATTCAGGTTTGCCTTTGAATTAAAAAGAGGTTTGGAGCATTAGATTCCAACACCTCTTTTCTAATTTTTATCAAACCCAATCAGCCTTTTATTTGACTTTCTTTAGAAGCTGATTTTTTATCCTCTCCTTCTATCAATTCCATTTTCTCTTTTTCAGAATCCCTCCTATTTTTGGTCATGGGAATCGGAACACCGCCCGTCATACCGATGCCGATTCCGGCTAAAAGGATTAGGCAAATAAAAACCAATACCCTTAGTACTTTCTTAATTTTTTTCATTTCAGAAATGAGTTGCTCGCTATTGCATAGTGCTGCAATAGAGAAGATGAACTAATCTAGGAATGGATTGTGGGATAGTATTCAGGTGGAATATTATCCTAGAAAGAAAAAAGGAAGTTCATCTGTAGAAGTGGAAGGTGATCTTCTAATCAGTAAGTTTAGAGAAGAGAAATCGTAGGCAAGTGTTTTCTTCGAGGCGGTTTTATATTTTAGGTGGATCGATTTTTTGAAGTTTAATAAAGCGTAAGAACGATGGGACTCTGGAACAGCGAAAAAACCTATCGGAGATATTTTAAAAACTCTTTCTGTGAAATCTTCGAAATCAAAAATAGAGGCGCCAATGCTTGATTCGACTAATTCTGTGGTCGCTGATGCCTGAAAAGCAGTTTCAATTTTTTCGTTAAACCCTGAAAACGCAAACACACTCAATAGCAAGGCGACTTTGAACAGGCAAAGCCGAATGGTATTTTGATGGTATTTTACTATTGTTGTTTTCACTTCTTTAAAGATATATATTTTTAGACGACAAAGCAATATTAGTCCCACCTTCCTATTCAACCCTTCATTATTCCCGTTCAGTAAAAAAAGAAAGGTCTTTCAATTCTTAAACCTTAAATTACAATTACTCAAGCAATAATTCATCTAATCAATACCACAATCTCTTTCCTCTCAAACAAACTATTTGATCTGTTTTATCAATAAAAAACCCTCCGGACACTGAGCCATTATTGTCCCTGGCGTTTTTATTCTTTTACTATGAAAAGGCTAAAAAAATAAACCCATGCTGGATTATTTAACCCTACAAGGCAGCACAGAGAATCCTACTTTTATGACGATACTTTTTACGGTATTGTTGTCCTTTCTTCTTTCCTCTTTCATTGCCTTTACCTATCAAAAGACGACTCGTTATGTAAAAGTTCCAGTTGACTTTTTGCAGTCTCTTATTTTGGTTTCCATTGTTGCTGCGATGGTGATGCAAGCCATTGGTGATAGTCTGGCCAGAGGCCTGGGAATGTTGGGTGCCTTGGCGATCATTCGCTTTCGAACGACGCTGAAAACTCCGCGCAATATGGTCTTCACCTTTGCGTCTCTGGCTGCTGGTATTGCCTGTGGGGTTTACGGTTTTGTAATTGGCATTATTGGGACTTTAGGTTTTTGTGTGACTGCCTTCATTTTAAGACTTAGTCCGATGAGTAAAATGTCTGACTTAGTGGGAGTCTTAAAATTTCAAGTACCAAAAACATCAGAAGACTTGGCGGAATTGGAAGCGATTCTAAATCGTTTTTGCAGTAAGTATACTCAAATCAAATATCAGATTTATACCCCAAAAATAAAAGTAGCTGGAGAGGAGCATAGAAAGGGAAGCGAAAAGAAAATAGATTATGAATATCATTTTAAGCTACTCAACGAAGCGGATGGAAGAGACTTGGATACGGCCTTATCGGCTTTGGAAACGCTGGAGTCTCTAAAAATTAATTTTGAGAATTTCCCCGAAAACGTCTAATTATGAAAAGGATAAATTTTCACCTTATCGCCATCGCATTAACCGTACTTTTTCTACTGGGCTACAACTGGCAATACGGGAATGAAACTTTTGTTTTCTTTGGTTTTGCAGAAAACAGAGAAACAGAAATTCGTTTGGAAAATCCGGTTATTATTGATGCGGTGAATGTTTCGGCAGGGTCCAAAGTTTTAAAGGGAGATATTTTATTAGAAGCGACTCGTGCTAGTTTAGAATTGGCCACCAGTGATTTGAATCATGAGGTAGCCAAATTGCAATCCCAATTTAAAACCTGGGAATCCGGTTTAGAAGCCAATATCCGAAGCTTGAAGGCTCAAAAAGTAGCCAGGCAAAGTGAGATCCAATATCAGATCGACCAATTGGAATCTAAAATGTCGATTAATGAAAGCCTGGTTCAAGGGCTTGAAAGTATTGCAGCAGCAAAAGGAGAAAGCATGCGTAGCCCGGACAAGATCAGGATAGAAGGTTTGAAAACAGAAATGAACCTGGTGGTCAAACCTTTAGAATCCGAAATCAAAAAACTGGAGCAAGAATTATTTGCTTCCAAAAATCCTTTAAAAATACAAATTGAAAAGCTAAAAAATGAATTAGGTTATGTCCAGCAGGAAGAGGAAAACTTGATCATTTATGCGCCTAGTGATGGCGTGATTGGTTCTATTTTTTGTAAGGTCGGCGAACAAATCCCCTCTTTTGCAACGCTGATTACTTTCTATGAAGAAAATCCAACTCAGGTGAAAAGTTATGTCTTGGAAAGTTTGCTATTGAATGTCCAGATGGGAGATAGTATCCTTATTCAATCGGGGGTACAAATGGATGTTAAATGCATGGGAACGGTGATCGGGATGGGATCAAGAATTGTTGAAATCCCGGAGCGTTTGCGCAAGAATCCTAATTTTAAGACTTATGGTCGAGAGATTCAAATTGCCATTCCTGCGAACAATAATTTTCTGCAAAAAGAGAAAGTAATTTTAAAATTAAAAGCAAAGTCCAAAGATTTTTCACAGGTTTTAAGTGCGGATAAAACGGCCTTGAATCAAGCAAGCTAAAAGTAGTAATTTCTTTATGAAAGTCATTTTTTTTATTGCTGGTTTTTTATTTAGTCATTTCACTTGTGGTGGTCAAAATCAATTGACGATTGCCTCTTTTTTATCTGATGCTCATCAAGAAGAATTCGTTTCCTTTCAACGACAAAAACTCTATTATTTCAATTCTCTTTCTTTTGACCTCCCCTATCTTGAAAAATTGGAATTTAGAACGGAGACCAATGAATTTGATTGGAGGAAACAAGAATATTTGCTTCGCGTCACTCCCAATAGTTTAAGAAACATCAAGGCTCAAAAGCAATACCAGCAATCTGTTCAATATAGAACTGAAATGGAATTGCAAACCGCTTTTGGCGCGGCTCTGAAAGAGCGCTATGATTTGATGGTCGATTTTGTTTATTTACAACAAATTTTATTGATAAAAAACAAGCAAAAAATACTCTTGCAGGATCAGGTCACTTTATTGAAACGCAGTATGGCCTTAATCGACTTTGATGTGCTTGAATTAATCGAAGCGACCAATGATCTTCAAGAAAACAGTCGAGAAATCCTGGACTTAGAAAACGCCATTCTTACCATAGAAAGAACCATTCAAAAAATGCAAAAATCAGATCAACCGATTCTTGTAAAAACCCAAGTACTCCCGACTATTGAAGATTTAAAAACCATACTCGCCGGAATTGGACAAAACAGCCAAATAAAGCATCCTGAATTGAAAGTTCGTTCGGCTCAACTTTATAATAATATGCTGGAACACGAAATGGAGTCTTCAAGATCTAAGTTTTCGGTGGGCTATGTTCAGGCGAAATATGGCTATGATTTTGAGGATCCTTTTCGAAAGAGTTTTTCTCTTGGAATTGGTTTTGAAGTGCCCTTAAAAAAATCCTCCCAAAAAGAATTGAACCTATTAAGAATCGATATTTTAGAATCCCAAAGCCATTATAAATCCTTGGTCAGTAATCTCAGCAAAGAAGCTTTTTCCTTAGGCCAAAAACTCCATAACCAAATCGAAAAATATGATTTGGTCGCTTTGCAATTAGAAAAAGGACAATCCGAATTTGTGCTGCAAGAGTATCGAAAAATCGCAGAGACTTCCCCATATGCCTTAGTCCAACTTCGGAAAAACACCTTGACTTTAGAATTGCTCTGTCAGGAATTACAATATGATATTATGCTTTCTTATATGGATTATTTGGACGTTTTGGGTTTGCTTGGGGAGCAGCCTTTGAGGAATTATTTGGATCGGGATTTGGGGGTGTTGATGGATTAAAAACGGACACTGGAACTTTGGACCATAAACAGTATTTCCTTTCTTAATTTAAGCTATAAATATAGGAGTGGAATTGCCCGTTACATAATGACTGCCTCTTTCGTCGGCATTAAATATCCAGCCAGTTATTACTACTCTTTTAGATAAAACCTAGCGATGATTTTCTTTTATTTATTCCGCTTTAATTTCTTCTGTTTCATTCAAATAGGCGTAATACTCAGGTATCAATTCAAGGAGGATTTTTTCCCCTCTACCATACTTTCTAAATTGATTTCTGAACTTACTCAGACTGTTTAAAAAATTCTTAGTATATCCATAGTGATGAAAGGTTACCATTTTTTTATTGTGGTTTATTTCAAATCCCGCTTTATTGGCTTTAAAACAAAATTCGATGTCTTCGCCGGCGGCATTAGGGAAGTTTTCGTTAAACCTGATTGATGTTGCGACTTCAGAAGTTATGGCGAGGTTAGCAGTTGTTCCGTATAGCAATTTATCCGAATTATTAAATCTTCGTCCATTCAGGGTTCCATTGATATTATGATAAATTCCAAACCAATGTTTGTCCTTTGAAATTGTATTTCCTGAAACCAATCCACAATTTCTATTTTGCTGGAAATGAAAAATAATTTGTTTGGTCCAATCTTTTTTTAGGATACAATCTGCATCTGTAAATGCGATTACATCCATTTCTTTTGTAAGCGCAATTTCAATTCCTTTGTTTCTTGCCTTTGCCGGACCACTATTTATTTGACTATTAATTTTTAAAAAATGTTTTGGACAAGGATAATCAATCGGCGAGTTGTCATCAACCAATACTACAATATCTGGGGGATATTCAAGATTTTGAATGGATAGAAATAAGCTACTTAAGTCTTGAACATCTTTATTAGATTTTGCATAAATCGGCACAATGATGGCAAGTCTCGGTTTGATTGGTAAATGGTGCATTTTTCCATTAGGAAAAGGAGTATACTCAAAGTACTTATTGTAAGTTGTACTTTTCGACTTAAAGGTAAATGCTTCTACAAGTTTTGTCAGGAGAAACCTATACCTGTATTCATGCCCTTTTAGTTTTTCATACCAATAGTCAAGTGTTTCACCATAGGGCAAATTTGAAATTGCACTCATTAGTTTCCAAGGTTTGCACAATTATTACAATAATAGTGATACTTGTGTGATGCTAAAAAATCCATTCTTTTTTTACCTTCCCATATCTCTGATAATTCTTGTTCAAGAATATTTCCATATACGTAAGGATTGAACATATTACAAGGTGTAATGGTACCATCATAAAGAATACACAATTCCTTATCTAGTATCGGGCAACTCGATCTACTGCCGTGCGTTTGTTTTGCATGGCTTGTTGCTAAGTTTATTCCTGCTAATTGGTCAGGAAAATGAAATTGAAGCGGACTATCAAGATACAATTGAGCGACTTGCTTAAATTGTTCTTTGATCGCTTCTTTGTGTTTGCTGACAAGCGCAACAAATTGCTCTACACCTTCATCGCGCCTAATGGTATTAAAAAGAATATGGCAATTATTTTCAAAGGCAAATTCAGCAATCTCATAAATTCCCAGCAAGTTTTCTTCTTGTATGGTATATAGGATAAATGGGCGCTTTGACAAGACTTTAAGTTGCTTAATATTTTGAACGATATGCTCATACTTTGCACCTCTTCTTATCCGAACAAGTTTATCTTTATTCGCACTATCCATAGAAATGAATAATTGCACATTATTGGAAATTAAACTTTGCAAAATTTTATCATTCCCAAACGACATATTCGAAAATAAACTTATATGCAGACTTGGATATTTTTTTCTTGTATAGTCCAAAATTTCCTTAAAATCAGGATGAATCGTACTCTCACCTCTTCCATTTAATCTTATGGTTTTTGATATATTCCCAATCTGTTCTAAAACTTTTTTGTACGTTTCAAATGTCAAAAATTTGCTCTTGTGAAAGGGATTGACATGCTTCCCAAAACCGCACATAGAGCAGCTCAAATTACAATTATAACTTAACTCAATTATTACCTCTTCGAATTTCATTAGTTCTTAGTATTACATTTTAAAACCTTACAAGGAAGGTTACAAATTCTCATTTTCGCACTCACTTTTTTTGCATAATCAGAGGAAAGTATATCTATCATATCTTCTGAATTCAGATTGCCTAATGCTTGCTTACAGTCCTTAATCCAATTTTGTTGAAAGCACGTGAATACATCTCCATTTTGAACAATTGATAAATTCCTATCCGCGGCATAGCATTGTTGTTCGGTATCTGGAAGGTATGCGTTTTTCGTTTCCATTGGGGTCCAATGTCCCTCAAAGCCCTCAGAAATGTAGTCTTGTATGGAATGATAAATCCCCTTCTCTTTTGCGTATTCTCCTACTGCTTTCATATGAGGTTCTGTTTCTTTAGATAGAACAGATTGAATACTTATTTGGGGCCTGGCAAGATACCCAATTGCATATTCAAGATTTTTAAAAGCCTTGTCATAGGAATTTGCTCCTCGTACAAACTTCCAAAAATCTTTATCCATAGTATCAATAGAGACCACAACGTGTATGTTATATTTTGCTATTTCGTTTATAAAACTACGATCCATTGGGACTCCATTTGTAATAATTATTGTTCTGATTTTTGTGCCTGATATCCCTTCTAAAATTTCGTAGATTTCTTCTTTAAACAATAAAGGTTCGCCTCCTACAATACAAAGTTCTTTTGCTGTTGGGATAGATAAAATTCCCTTGACAATTTTTGCAGTAGGAAGTCTATTGGCCTGGTCTTTATATTTCCAATGAGAACACTTCGTGCATCTTTGATTGCATTGGATGGTGTTCATATAGTAAAGATGAGTAGGGCTATACATTCCTTTTGTTTTTTTTTGCAACTATTCTCTTCCAATTGAGAACTAATGATCGTTTTGATTTAGCATCAATAGAATCTCGTTTTAGCGCTTAGGATAGATTAAACTTTGTTATTTTTTTCAGTCATCCAGAGCGGATTAAACCAACCTTCTTACACCGCATCACCTAGCATAATCTTTATCCTCTTTGTTCGGATAGCCTGTTGCTAAAACATAAAGAGCAGGTTGAACGTAGGGATTTAAATTCAATTGCTCTTCTATTAATTTGTTGTTTAAAGCGGCCGTCCCAAAAGCAGCTAATCCAAGAGCGGTACAGGTTAAATTAAAAGTCTGCCCCAAATGTCCGACATCTAAATTGATCACTCTATAGGCATGTGCATGTTTGTACTTCCACATATTTCTTTTAAGAAGGGAGGTGACAATAAAAACTACAGAACAGTCTTTAACCCATTTTTGATCCGAACAAATAGCTAATCCCCATTGCGAGAATTCCCCCGCTTCCATTAGCCCTAAACTGTGTTCATTGACATTATAATGATAGATTCCTTTCTCAAAATTATCAACTCGGTTTACAATCATATAGATTTCAGGATGATGTCGAGAGCCTCCCGATGGTGTTGTTTTGAAAATAACATCTCCGAGCGTGCCTCCTTTATATTCTCCTGTTTTTCCAAAACTGTAATAAATGAGATTGGAGAAATCTTCTTCTGAAATGGCTTGGCTTAAAAAGGACCGACAAGTTCTTCTGTCCATTAAGCTTTGAAAAATATTTGCATTGAGTTCTTTGTTGGGTTTTCTTAGTGGCTGGTAGTCGACATTCGCTAGTTGAAGGAAAGGTAGTGGTGGACTGATTTCAGAGGATTTATTATCCAATTCAATCCATACTTTTTCATTATTCGCTTCAAAACTTACATAATTTGTTTTTGCATGATAATAGCGTGCTGGCAAATCCCATTCCCAATCGTTTATTTCTTCTTCCAATTCTTCCAATTCTGATTCTTTCTGAATCAACACAGCAGCAGCGACTAATTTCGCTAACAACTCTTCCAGATTTGGCAATCCTTTAAATTGAAAATCTATCTCTTCAATTGTTTTGTAATCATCTTTTAAGAATTCAAGTATTTGTAAGATGGGAATACTCAAAACGGTCAATTTGTTAGCGATGTAATTTTCACCAACAAATTGACCATCTTTGAAATAGAACAGTAAAGTTGTACTTGTTTTAAACAGGTTTCTATTAAGCACAGCAAGTTGTTTTCCTATAGGTATAAGCAGCCACCTTAAGTTGTGCCTCATCTTTACCATCTACCACAAAAGTTATTTGAGCTGGCTTGGAATTGTCATACCTTCCCCACCCCTTTTCAAGGATTTGGTATTGCTCCGGTGATAAATGGATTTGGATTTTTTGGTCTTCCGCCAATTCTTTAACAATCTTTGCGGACTCATCAATTAATTTTTGTCTGTCACTCATTTTTAAAAGATTTAATTTGTTAATGCCTACTCTAATAAGTTTTCGGCGTCGCTTTTATTTACAATT
>CALLVY010000799.1 GCA_938015925.1 uncultured Saprospiraceae bacterium | reverse complement strand
TGACAAATGGATTTCTTTAGTATTCTCTACCTGCTGCTTGTGATAATAAGCGTCAGGACCAGCGATTTCTACTAAATAATTTTTCAAGGATTGATCGACCATCTGGATATTGGCTTCTTCCGAAGTAATTTCCACGTTCTGCGCAAAGGTTTGATTCACAAACAGAAAAGATAAGGCCAGTAGATTTAGAAAAAGTAGATTTTTCATTTTCATCTTTTGGGTGTTTTAAGAAATATGGTTAAAAAAATAATTCCCCTCGAAAATAGTAAGAGGGAGATATTAGTATATTTAGTTTAATAAAGTTTAATTTATTAGTAGGAGCTCGGAAATCTAGCATGCTAGGATTACCAGTACAATAGTATCACTCTGGATCTATTAACAAAAAATGTTTTTGGAAAGCACTAGGTCGCAACTAAAATAGGAGCCATAAAGGCAAGAAAAAAATGGTAGGTTCTATGTTTTTTAGGGTTAGAAAATCCATTTCAGTTAGCAAATTACGTATTTTTTTTCAAAAAAACCGAAATTGTTTCAAACGAAATTTCATATCCTAATAAGTTGTATTGTTTACATTTACATCAACTTCCTATATACCTCCTAAACCCAACAGCCGATGCGCGCCATTTTTTTAGCTTTATTTTTCTTCTCCTTATTTTCTGCTTGTAGCTCCAATAAACCTACAACAGCATTCTCTCTCCCAGCTTCGAACGGCGCTCCCGACTATAGTGCAACAAGTAATTGGGCCGCCTTACCTAAGCAAAGCGACAATGCCGATCGAGTACCTGGCAATCTATTGAAGGATCAGCAAGAAAACGCAAAAGTGGATGTTTTTTTCCTTCACCCCACCACCTATACGGGCAGTAAAGGACAAGATCAATGGAATGGTTCTACCTCAGATCTTTCTCTCAATGCAAGAACAGATGAAACGACTATCTTATATCAAGCCAGCGTTTTTAACGGAGTGGGCAAAATCTATGCTCCTCGCTATCGCCAAGCACATCTGCATGCCTATTATACAGCAGATAAAACCTCCGCCAAAACCGCTTTCGAATTGGCCTATAGCGATGTAAAAAAAGCTTTTGAATATTATTTGACGCATTATAATGAAGGGCGCCCCATCATCATTGCCAGTCATAGCCAAGGCACCAATCATGCAACGGCACTTTTAAAAGAATTTTTTGATGGAAAAAAATTGCAGGATCAATTGGTCGCTGCTTATTTAGTGGGAATGCCGATTTTAAAAAAGGAATTTCAAAACATTCCCTTATGCGAGACACCAGCTCAGACAAATTGCTTTTGTAGTTGGCGAACCTTCAAAGAGGGATATTACCCCAAAAAGATTTCTTACGACAAGAGCATCGGCGTCACCAATCCACTCAGTTGGACCACCGACGAAAGCTATGCCGATTTTTCCAGCAACAAAGGAGGGATTTTACGAAACTTTGAAAAAACCCCAAAGCCAGGACTCACAGACGCTAAGGTAGAACAAGGAATGCTTTGGGCCGCTAAGCCACGATTTTTTGGAAAGATTTTTATTACCTTTAAGAATTATCACATTGCTGATTATAACTTTTATTATGTCAATATCCGCGAGAACGCCAAAACTCGGGTAGACACTTTTTTGAAGGCCTGGAATAATTAAGTACCATTGAAAAAATAAGCTTTACTTGCGTGAACCTCAGAAGAAATCGATGAAGGAGATGCACGACAGTAAAATTTTATTTTTTAAACAGCACTAAAAATGTTCTTCCTTCGTTTGCAACAAAAACGTTCCTCTTAATGGATATCTATACTAGAAAATCAAGATGGAAAATTTATCTAGCCATCGCAGGTTTAATTATCCTTTTGATTTCCTTACTCTATTCTAATTATCTGGCTAAAAACTTGGCGGACGGAGAACGCAAAGAAGCACAACTCCTCGCCCAGGCATTGGAATCTCTTTCTTCTACAACTGATTTGGAGAGAGACATTACCTTCCAGCTAGAGATCATCAAAGCCAATCATAATATCCCCGATATTGTCGTCAATACTCGGGGAAAAATTGATCATGCCATCAACTTTGGAGAAGAAAAAGATCGGGACATCCCTTTCCTGGAAAAGGAATTGCTAAAAATTCAGGAATCCGGACCTGAGCCAATTGAGATTCCCGACAATTATACCATCTATTTTAAGCAGTCGCGTATCCTTACGCTTTTGACCTACTTCCCGATTATTCAATTCTTTTTACTCGGTACTTTTATTGTTATTGGCTATTTCCTCTTTAGCTCTGCACGTCGGTCTGAACAAAACCAAGTTTGGGCAGGAATGGCCAAAGAAACGGCTCATCAACTGGGAACCCCCATATCTGCTATCGTCGGCTGGATCGAACATTTGCGAGTCAGTAAAGAAGAGGATGAAGAAGTACAGGAGGTTTTGCTTGAACTGGATAAGGATGTGGAACGACTCGACCTTATTGCGGATCGGTTTTCAAAAATCGGTTCTGCTCCAGAACTGGAAAAAACCAATATCTACGAGCACCTGGAAGAAATCCGTGGCTATATGCAAACCAGAGCCTCCCGAAAAATGATCTTCGATTTCCCTGGTCTCGATCATCCTCCGCTGTATATCAAAGCCAATGCGCATCTTTTTGCCTGGGTATTAGAGAATTTGATGAGAAATGCGCTTGATGCCACAGAGGTAAAAGGGACTATATCGGCCAAAGTTTTTGAAGAAAAAGGTTTTGTCAACATCGAAATGAGCGATACAGGGAAGGGAATTCCGGTCAAAAAATTCAAAACCGTCTTTCAACCAGGCTTCACTACCAAAAAGAGAGGATGGGGACTTGG
>CALLVY010000798.1 GCA_938015925.1 uncultured Saprospiraceae bacterium | reverse complement strand
TTAGGATTGTTCATTGTTGTGGTGGTATTAGCGGATGATTTTACCTATCTGAAAATAGGACTTTGTATAAATAGCTAATTCCCTGTTTTCTTTTTTTTATTCTAGACGAAGGGGAGGAGTTTATCGATGTGGCTTGTTTTTGGTGTTTTTCTTTACTAGGTTTCAATAGTCGCTGTTATTCCTCTGTCGCTTCACCTGCTTTGTCCTTTGCGTTCTTTTTTTCGCCAGTCCATGGATTTATAAATAATTGTTTTAACTCTCTTAGGTAAAGGCCTTTGGCGGTTTTTGTATTGTTCGCTTCTTCTATTACAAATTTCAAGTCACCATAAATACCTTCTTGATAAGTCCATTCAAATCTTAGATTAAATGCTTTGCTCTCTATATTGAAACCTTCTTCCTTTGCGGTCTTTTGCCAGTTTAAGAGTAGGGGGTGAAAACTTTTAGAATTGTTTTTATCCAAGCCTTCCGTTAGAGTAAAATCTCCTGTGACAAATTTTTTAAAAGTTGTTTTTCCCAGGATTTCCCCAGTTTTGGATATTCTAAATTTGATAACCGGAAAACGTTTTTTATCTATAATAAGATCATAAAATAAATCCGTGAATAAGATTTCCTGATCTGTTTTATTCATCAAGGGATATCCAGAAGATTGATCTGGCCTTGGAGTAGGGAAGGTGATGAAATGCGATTTGTCAAAATTAAATTGGATATGATTTTGAAAAAAGGCCTCCCCGTAAATACTTTTAAGTGTACTGTCTGCAATTGCTTTTAGATTCAGGATCTTTTTCTTTTCTCCGGTCATGATGGATTCAAAAGTTTGTCCATCAAAAAGCAATTGGTCGTAATCTATCGTTTTATAAGTGTTTTTTTCTGTTAAGGCATTTTGCCATAACCCAATTTTATATCGCGTATTTTGCGCATTCCATTGGTTGTGAAGCTCCTTTACAATATAGTATTCCCCTTTCTCAATAGTTTGATTGTTATAGTCGAATTGATGGTGAATGAAAGAGTTAGAAGTCTCTGAGAATTGATGATGGGTCACTTGATCTTTGCTCAAATAATAAATGTCATAATTGTCATCGTCGATATAGTTATAGCAAGAGTCAATGCCCAAAGCTCCGCGAGTACTAAATAAACTAGAGATGAGCCCATTCGTATTGTATCCAATTTGAAATACTTTTTTACCCTGCAAAAAGAAAGATTTATTCCGGATCTGTTCTTTGTATTGATCTACATAAATGCTATCGTACAAAGGGATTTCTGGAAGTTGAAAGTTTTGGCCAAAAGTGATTGAATAATTTGAAAGGAAAAAGATTGCCAGGAATAGAAATTTTAGTTTGTTGAGTATCATAAGCTTGTTTTATTTAAAACCCCTAAATTTAGCTAAAATGTATAACTATTCAAGCGCTTATAGGATATTTCAATATGGGGTACTTTATTTTGCCCCTCCTCCAGTTAATAAAGATATCTACAAGCTCAATTTAAAAGTCGCCTCCAATCCTTGTCGCCCCTTCGAAGTCAAAAGCAAAGCCCTCGTGTTTTTCTTTTTCCGTACCCAATCATTCTCCATCATGTACTTTAAAAGCGCCGCTCCCAAAGCACCTCCAATGTGATGTTTTCGTTCACTCCAATCCAAACAAGGATAAGCAAATTTCCGATTCAATGCTTTTAAAGGATTAATCTCTATACCCATTTCCAAGAATTTCTTTTCTCCTTTTTTCGTACAGAGATATTGATCCTCTACTTTTTGAATCAGAGCTTGCTTTGTCAATCCTTCTTGAAGCTGGGTACCTACATAGCCCGCCAAATGATCATAACAAGAACGCGCATATTTGATACCTGTATTCGGTTGAATAATGGCTTCCCTTTTTGTCTTTTGGGAAGTTAAAAACGCGATACCTTCCAGCGCATTGGCCACCTGTTTGTCGAAGAGTTTGAAGTATTTATGTCGTCCTTGTTTTTCTGCTTTGAGGATTTTTTCGGTCGTCAATTTTTTTAAATGATTGCTACAAGATTGTTTGCTGATGTCTGCGATGACTGCCAATTCCAAAGCGGTATAGGCTCTGCCATCCAAAAGATGCCAGAGCATTTTGGCGCGCGCCTTTTCTCCGATTAAGGAAGCTAGTTTTGAGAATTGTTCGTCCATTTCAATGTCTTTCATCATATAGTCCTTTTTTCCAATTTTCGGATACCTCTTTTCCTTTTTTATAATCATCCACCACTAAGACCAATTGGTTGTAATGATCACTATACTGGGTGAGAATATTTACTTGATGCTCCGCTAGGATACGACATATTTTTCCCAATTGCCCAGAAACGTCCTGTTTTAATTTTTGAATGAGCACTTCATTGATTTTTTCTACCTGAATGCCATTGACTTCTAAAGCCTTTTTTCCCTTTTCGGCATCTTCTACGAGAAAGTGCGCGACTCCAGTATTGTTGTAAACAAAGACACCACCGCCTTCCATGCTTACATTGGCATTTCCGAGAATTTCACCCATTCGGGCCAATTCTCCCTGTTCATTTTTCAAAAGAATTTGTAGATCTTTCATAATTATAATACGATTAGTTTTTATCAAAATCAAAATGGAGGAGTTCCTTTTTAATCTATCCTTTAATTTGAATTTGAATTTTTGATTTTAAAGAGTTTGCGATAAAGCAGTTTTGATGTGCTAGTTGATGTAGTTTTTCTAGTCGCTCTTTGCTGACCTCTTCCTTAGTGATTATTTTAGGTTGTAAAAGGATTTCTGTAAAGGCGATTTGATGCTCGCTGTTTTTAGTCAAAATACCTTCAGGAGCATCTAAATATTGCAATACTTCCATCTTCTTTTTAGCAGCAAAAGAAAGAAAAAATAACATATGACAACTGGCGAGACTACAAAGAAAAGCTTCTTCGGGGTCAATGAATTCGGGATTGGAATAAGGGATGGGGACGATGTGAGGGGAGGTGGAGGCTTGGATAATATTGCCGCTGTCGAGTTCCCAAGTGTGAGACCGACTGTATTGGCCTTTGGTGAAGAATTCCTCCTTTGGAAGTTCCCATCGGATTTTTGTTGAAATGCTTTGATCCATATTGATCTTTGATTTCTACAAAGGTAGGACTTGGGAAGGGAGGATAGTTCATTCTGGGATGTACTTTGAATTTTTGGGAAGGAGAGTGGAGTAGGCAGGGAACCTTAAGTGTAGGTCTGTGTACTATCTACAGTTAGTAAATAGATAGATGATTTTTAGCTAACAGTTTTATTTGAAAATACGAACTGTTCGTTACCGCTTCTGACTTGTACATAGAATTACAAAGAGGATTACTGCGTTCTAGTTATCATATCGATAGTGACTTAGGTTCCTGAATTATCTGTATTGAGCTTTGTGAAAGAAAGGCAATAGGGGATTATTATTTTTTATTCTTGACCAATAAATAAGTTCGAATAAAAGAATACTCTTCTCCACTAGGCCAATTTAAATATTGAATCGCAGTTCCTGGTGGAAAATGCTTTCCGCCTAGTCGGGTACGTTTTCTAAAAGCGATTTTCACCTTTTCCGTCCCTTCCTCCTCGATTTTACAATTGCAGACTTTAATTTCTAAAGACAAGTATTTTTTTTCAAATCCTTTTTTATCCACAGAAGTAAGTGCTAATTCATGATTTATTTGATCTAATATTTCTTGATGCATTCTTATGCTTCCATCCATCCATTCATTAAATGGCTCATAATTTAATCCTTTTTCATTTATATAAACCGAATAGTTTTTCCATTGAAAGTCTGCCTTTCTTGCCAAAAAATAGGAACTCAAAGGGGCACCTAAGGCTTTTAACCATTGTTTGGTGAGGTCTTCCTCTGCGTCTATTTTTTCCTTCCCAAAGCCTACGCAGTTGTTTGTTAGTTCATTGATGAAAAATTGATTGATCTTTATTTTTACATTGCCATCAAGGTACCACCCTTTTTCTGGACTCATCAAACCTCCATGAACAATATCTACTTCTATTTCTATAGAATCATTGCCAATGATTAGGATGGATTGCTCTAGTTTTATTTCAGAAATTTGGTCTGTTTGGCTAAGGAGTTGTTCGAAAAACCTTTCTAGTAAATCATCGGCTATATTGGCTTTGATCGTAAGAGGAATTAGAAGAATAAGAAGGATTATTAAATCTTTCATTGAGGTGTAATGATTTTAAAGGTAGAATGATGGAAGCATGATTATAGCAATAGAGGCATACCTGTTATTTGTTTTTTTAGTCGGTAGACTTTATGGTTTTTTAAAACCTTAATTGCTTTCCTCAACCGTAAAATGATCAAAATCTATTTGACCAAAAAGTCCATAATCCCAACTGGAGAAAACAATTTCTTCCAGTTGCTCCAATTCCGCTTTTGATTCTTGGTGGTCCAGTTTGTTTAAGACCGCTCTTGATGCCACAAAAGCTAAAATGATTGGATTCGTATCGGTGCTCAATCCATTGGTTTCTAAAATACTTATTTTAAATTTCCTTTCGCCGGTAAGCATTTTTAGTCCGTAAGCGATTCCTTTTTTAATGCCTTCTTTCCAAGGCTTGTATCCCTCTTGTGGAACACTTTCTAGATATCCTTGATTTTGAAAACCTACTCTTTGATATTTTTCAAAGACTTGGTGTTCCTCAGTACCGGTAATTGCTTCTATTTCTAAAACCACTTCTCCAAAGAATGATTTTCCTTTTTTGTAGAGGCCCAATTTATGTCTTGATTCGATTTTCATTTTTTCTTAAGTCTATAATCAAGCATTCGCCTCCGGAACCACCCGGTCTTCAATCTGCAAATACCGCTCGATTTCCTGCTCCAGATATTTCGCTTTTGAAAGCGTATTGACCGTTAAAAGTTTTTGATGCTTTTGGCCTTCCAAGCTATCTAGAATCATGTAAATGTTATAATACCCTGAGCCATCACCAGCAAGTTTTAAGTACAATTGATCAATATCGCTGGCATCATAGTTCTTGTCTTTTTTAAAGTTTTTTGGACGAGATTTAATGCTCAAGAATTTACTGTTGACCGTAATGTAGGTTTTGTTTTTAGAATAATTTAATACTTTGTAAAGGTAGTAAAGGGAACCCAGAACGAAAGCAATTGGAATGAATGGAGAAATGGTATGTTTGTCTCCGAAAAAAACCAAAAGTGTAAGAAAGGCGAGGCTAGGGAAGAATACAATTCCGTAGGCATCCAAGCCCTGAACATGCTGTTGCACCGTAATGTCTAGGTCGTCTTTAAAATAAAACAAATCAATGCCTTCCGGGCGAAAAATTTCTTGCTTTATTTCTTTTTTAAACTTGACGCTTTCTACTTCTTTTTCAATGGAGAAAATAACATTGCAGTTGCCACATTTTGCTACGCTACCTTGAAGATTCAAATTGTCTGCAATGACTTCTTGTTCACAAGAAGGACAAGAAATGCTTTGGAATAACTTTGGTAATTCTATTTTGAGTGCTCCTAGTTCTAGTTTTTCAATTG
Source organism: uncultured Saprospiraceae bacterium (assembly GCA_938015925.1). Classification (GTDB taxonomy): domain Bacteria; phylum Bacteroidota; class Bacteroidia; order Chitinophagales; family Saprospiraceae; genus CALLVY01. The sequence continues at coordinate 4 of CALLVY010000798.1, read as the reverse complement.
GCTT
>CALLVY010000797.1 GCA_938015925.1 uncultured Saprospiraceae bacterium | reverse complement strand
CAATCAATATTTGATATTGGCAAATGAATATTGAAGATTTCCTTTTCTATTTTTTCCTGAACACTCCTAATATCGAATCGCCAATTTTGAATATTGATTTTGACGAAAAATCGCGAGTTGGTAGAGAGATATTGGATCATCAAAGAAGAGAATAAACTAAATCATTGCATTGACCGCCTCAATCGATATTCGATATTACTTATTGAAATTAAATATTCCCTCTTCTATTTTCAAAACCCTCCAAATACTCCCCTACTTCCCCTTTCGGGGTTTCGCATTTTTCTTTTTTTCAAAATGACGTTCTTTATATTCTGCCAACAAAACCGCCTTTTCCTCCTCCTGCCAATCCGGGTGATTGCCATAATATCCTTTGGCGTGCCTTTGTCTCGAAGCTTCGTATAAGGTGACGGCGCAAGCCACAGAAATGTTTAAACTTTGCACCATCCCAACCTGTGGAATAATAAAATTACCATCCGAATAAGACAAAGCTTCTTTGCTCAAGCCATCGCGTTCATTTCCAAACATCAAGGCTACCGATTCGCTCAGATCCAATTCGTATAAACCAACAGAATCTTCGGCCAGATGGGTACTCCAAATCTTTTTATACTTCTTTTTTATTGCCGCAAAACAAGCTTCAGTATCCCGGTACAAATGAACATCTACCCATTTTCTGGAACCCGCTGAAGTTTTCTTGCCCATACGGATGTTGTTTCCATCCAATTGTTCTTCGGTAAAAAGAACGTAGATTTCCTTGATCCCTACCGATTCGCAGGTGCGGAGCACAGCTCCGATATTGTGAGGATCGTGGACGTTTTCTAAAACCACGGTGAGGTCGGGTTGTCGGTCTCCAACAACCTGTATAAATTTGGCCAGCCTTTTGGGCAACATTTCTCTCATCCTTGTAAAGATTGGTTCTTTGACAAATCCCGTGTATGAGTCAAAGAACGTAAATAATTAAGTGCGTTTATTAATGCCGATACAATTGCTCCTCATAAAAAGTCCATTCTGGCGTATTTAAAACCGTCCCAAAATTGGTAGAATACCAAGGAGAACGTGTCGGATCATTTGGATTTCGCAAGATATGAATATTTTGAGCGGGCATATAACTTTGGCCTAAAAGAAAGCATTTTTCGCCTTCGTCATTGATTACCATGTCCAAAACCAATACCGCATGTCCGGGGAAACCGCCTTTGATAAAGACATCGCCAATTTGTAAGTCAGCGATGCTAATTGGTTTTAGTTCTTTGCTGAGTGAGGCCGTACCTGCGTAGTTGAAAATCTGTTGCAAGTAAGCCTTGAAGTTGGCGTAAGAATTATTGACATTGCTGGTTTTTGCAGAAAAGACAACCTTATTGCCTTGCACCTTTGGCTTTCTTCCTTGCCGCCAATCATCGAAGGAAACTTTGTCGCCACTGGTATAATTGAAATGAATTTTAGAATAGTTTTTTTGACTAAAAAAATATTCGGCTCGCAAGCGCATGACCGCATCTGCGCATTGCTGCAAATCCCTTTTTCCCACATCAATATCCACCACTGCGGCATGAACATCCTGGCGACCTTTATGATCTCCATTGAATAAAAGCACTGGAGAATCCGCCTCTTTTAAAGGTAGATGGCGCAGCCAATTGCCATAGGAATCTTCGGCAAGGGAGCTGCGTCGAAAACCAGGAGGCGGAGCCAATCTATTTACTAAAAGATCTTTGGCATCTACGGATGCTTTCCAAGGAAATTGAAGGGAACTCGGGAGTGGTTGAATTTGGGCAGGTGGAATAATGGTATCCACTGGAGGGAGAGATGCAATCTCTGTGTTGACTACTTTTGCGGTCTTTGTAGCCTTGTTTTCTGACTGACAAGCGAAAAAAGAAAGGAGGCAAATTAGGAAGGCCATTTTCATACTTTTGATTTTTGGTTCTTTAGCTTAGGGAAGTTTTAAAACGCAATCAACAAGTAGATATTGGAATGGGCTACCAAAAAATCAAGACTTTTTTCAGACCTCTTAACCAATCACCACTGTCTTTTGATTCACAAACTCCAACATTCCTGCTTTCCCGAGTTCCTTTCCAAAACCAGATCGCTTGATGCCTCCAAAAGGAAGAGCGGGATGGGAACTTACAAAATTATTGATGGCGACTGCTCCAGCTTCTATTTGAACGGCCACCTTTTTGGCTTTGGCCAAATCATTGGTCCAGATAGACGCGCCGAGACCATAGACCGTATCATTAGCCAGAGCGATAGCGGCCGCTTCATTTTCTACGACAAACAAACTAGCCACCGGGCCAAATACTTCCTCTTCGTAAAGCGGCATTCCTGGAGAAACCGCACCGATGATCATTGGTGAAAAGAAATTGCCCCTTGCTTCTTTTGCGCCGCCTTCTAAAATCACTTTTGCGCCGAGGGCGATGGATTCGGTGATTTGTCGTTCTAGGTTTTGTACCAAATCGGGGCGCGCCAAGGCGCTCAATTCCGTTTGTGGATCGAAGGGATCACCGATTTTGATGGCACTCATTTTTTCTTTTACCTTTTCAGTAAATGCTTCTGCGATTTCCGCGACAAGAATCCATCGTTTTGCAGAGATACAAGTCTGTCCACCACATTTCATACGGGAACTGACTGCTGCTTCTGCGGCCTTTTCCAAATCGGCATCTGCCAATACAATAAAAGCATCTGCTCCTCCCAATTCCAATACACATTTCTTTAAAGCTTTTCCAGCCATTTGCCCTACGGCCTCTCCTGCCCGATCACTTCCTGTGAGTGCCACACCTTGTACAAAGGAATGTTTGATCAGCGCGGCGACTTGCCATTCTTTGATAAACAAATTGGTAAAAACACCGCTGCGACCAATGGCTTTAACAAACATACTTTCTATGGCCAAAGCACATTGCGGGACGTTCGGAGCTGGTTTTAGAAAAACTACATTTCCAGAAAGGATAGCCGGAATAGCAAAGCGGAAGCTTTGCCAAAAAGGAAAATTCCAAGGCATAATGCCAAGGATTGCACCAAGTGCTTGTTTGGTGATATAACTTTTGTCATTGATGATTTCGTCGGCAAGGTAAGCGGGAGCTGCTTCGCAAAAATGATCACAAAGCAATTTGCATTTGCGAATTTCAGCTCTGGATTCGGTGATCGGTTTACCCATTTCCTGAGTGATCAAACGAGCGTAGACTTCCAGGTTTTCTTCCAAGTCTTTTCCAATCAATCGAAGGAGACTTACTCTTTCGTCAATGGTTTGAGGTTTCCAATATTCTTGAAATGATTCTTGAGCCTGCTCCATTTGTTTTAAAAGCAGTTCTTCGCTGAGAAAAGGATAGGCAGCAAGAAGTTCGTTATTGACCGGATTAACGGAACGAAACTTTGGTCCAGATTGGATGGAATAATCGGTGGCAAAAAAATTCATATAACAAGCACTTTTAGACTCAACAACAAAAGGAGGAACATGGTTTTGTACAAAAACCAATCTTCTTCAAATTAGCATTTTTCCTTAAAACCTATTCTTAGGTTTTGGGTGATTGTTATCTGTTTGTTTTTTCAGAAGTTGTTTTTCAAACGCGCCTTATTTCGACAATTGAAAATAGTAATCTTTAAACTTTAGAATGTTGACATACTTGTTTTCGTATCGATCGATTTTTGTATAATCTTCTTCTGCGATTCCAAGCTTGGTTACAACTGGTTCAAATTGAAATTTAGTAACGAGGCTTTTTCTATTTTCCCGATCTAACTTTTTCTGAAACATGGTTCCATACTTTTTGGCAGAACGTCCCATCAAGAGCATCACATCATAGCCCGCATAAGCTTCTTCGGAAGGTACCATTCCATAACGATTATAGAAGTTTCGACGAAAATCTCTGGCAGCTCCAGTATTCGCATCTACATGAAAAGCGGAGCTTACATGCAAATTCAATTCCTCGTAATAATCATAACTTACTCTTTTGTATTTCATCCATTGAGGCATACCATAAACGATGACTGGGTTTCTACCTTTTGCAACTTTTAGTTGTCGAAGAAAAGAGTAAACAAAGGACTCATTGGACCAAGAAGGAACGATAAAAATAGTCGTATCTCCTTCGATGATGTGCGAAGCAACATCCATTTCGCTAAAGTCTGCGGAATTATCCGTCACCACAAATTCTCCAAAGCTACGAGAGCCTCTCCCTCCAATCGCATAATTGGCATCCTGAAAATATTTCAAGCGACTTACTTCTGCGGCCTTATTTCGAGCTACTAATACTACTTTGGTAGAAGAATGTCGAGCCAAAACATGTTTGGTGATCGCATAGCAATGGCTTTCGAGACTAGGCATTACTTGCAGGTAATAAGGATTGTTTTTAGTAATGGAAGAACTTGGGCTAAATGGAGAAACGAGGGTAATGCCATTTTCCTTGGCAAAGTTGGCCGTATTTTCCAAACTACTCTTTCTCACTGGCCCTAAGATGATATCGGCTCCCGTTAATTCCGGTCGATTGAGCAGCGTTCTGACTTCTCCATCAGAGGCTTTGGTATCGAAAGTAGAGATATTGAGTTTGACTCCTTCTTTGGAAAGGACATCAAAAGCCATTTTGGCACCGTAATAAAAATTGAGGGCCAATTCAGATTTAGGATCTGCCTTTCCTGTGATTTGATCGAATCGATTAGCCAAAAAAGGAAGCATTACTGCTACATTATAGGCATCCTTAAATTCCGATTGCCCACTGGGCCCTGGATTGGTATTGGTATTGCCATTTTGTCCATAGGTTCCACCAGAAGTTGTAATAGGTGGTTCTTTTTCAGGATCGGTTACGGTCCATTGTACCGTATCAATTTTCTGAGTAACCTTGGTTACTTGCTCGTATTTCCCTGTTTTAGGATTGTATTTTAAAGTTCCCTGGATTTCTTCCAGTTCCTCACCAGTTTGGGTGGTCGCTGGTTCTTCCTTTTGGACTTTTTTAAACATATCACAGGAAGAAAAAACCATACTTCCGATA
>CALLVY010000796.1 GCA_938015925.1 uncultured Saprospiraceae bacterium | reverse complement strand
CAATTGGGATGGAGATTGGAGAGGAAATAAAGAAGTACCGGATGGTACCTATTATTATATCCTTGAATTGAATGATGAGGATAACCGAGTGTTTAATGGTTATCTGGAGTTGTATAGATAGGTAAAATTGAAAAAATAAGTCATCCCGAATTTTGGTAAATCCAGAATTCGGGATTTCTTTTTTGGGGGAGTAGGAGGATTTTTTTGGAGGTTTAAGGAAAGGCTTGGAGGGAGAGAAAAGACTTATTTTAGGACAAGACAATTTGATGATGTGCGTTTAACGTAGAGCCTATCTGGAAGATAGGCACTAAGATGTGAGTTGATGATACACAGAGAAAAAGCGCTCATGTCAGGAAAGACTTGAGTTGAAAAGAAAAGATTTACAGTCGATGTCCTCCGCGTTTAACCTAGGGCCTACCTTCCAGATAGATGCTATGTTAATACCCAAGCAAAGAGAAAGAAAAGGCTGCATCGGACTTCCCATGCCTGCTTGTATAAAGTGCAGAGGAAGCAAAGAACCATATTAGCTTGTTGAAAAAGTAAAGAGAGAAAGAGAGGAGTTTTTATCAAAAAGAAAAAGCAGAAAGAATCAATCTTTTTTTGGCTTAATCGCCAGAATCAAGGGTAGAGAAAAGACTTATTTCAGGACAAGACAATTTGATGATAGGCGTTTAACGTAGAGCCTATCTGGAAGATAGGCACTAAGATGTGAGTTGATGATACACAGAGAAAGAGCAAAGGTCAGAAAAGCACTCATGTCAGGAAAGACTTGAGTTGAAAAGAAAAGATTTACAGTCGATGGCCTCCGCGTTTAACCTAGGGTCTACCTTCCAGATAGGCCCTATGTTACTACCCAAGCAAAGAGAAAGAAAAAGGCCGCATAGGAGACTTCCCATGCCTGCTTGTATAAAGTGCAGAGGAAGCAAAGAACGATGTTAGGTTGTTGAAAGAGTAAAGAGAGAAGGGAGGGGTTTTTAACAAAAAGAAAAAGCAGAAAGAATCAATCTTCTCTTGGCTTAATCGCCAGAATTAATTCTTGATCAGTAAGTTGAGTAAATCTATTGTCGGATAGTAAATCGAAAATGATTGGAGCATTTGCTGTATCAAGATGATTGCGCAAAAGGAGCAGGAGTTTTACGGTCGCACTAAACTCGTTTAATTTAAAAAGGATTCTTTCATTATTAGCCATGATAGATTTTTCTACCTGTTGGCCATTTCCAAAACCAGTACTTTTAGGGGATTGACTGAGCATACCAATATCTACAAAAGAAGAAGTCACGATCTCCGTTTGATATTCGATGTACTGAATTTTAGTATCAATGATTCCTAATAAATCTTTAATTAAATCCGTGCTTATTTTCGGATTTTCTTCCTTGGCATTCATACCATTAATTGTGGTAGGGAGCTACAAAAAGAATAGAGCCATTATGGGGCATCAAAGTGGGGAAGATTACTCTTTCAGAAGGTAGTTTTAAGCTTCATGGAGCAGCTCCTTGATTTCTTTTTCGGTATAGCCTTTAAAGCGATCCTCTTGTAAGACATCATAGATGATTCTGGCATTCTCTCTCTTGATGAGGGAACGTAAGAATAAGAGTTGCTTTTTAGTCTTGCTATATTGCTCGATGTGATCTAGGATAGAGCTTAAAGGAGAGTGTTGAAGGGTGTGGGAATTGGCTAGTTCGCCGGAGCAGGCCTTAAAGATGGCTTGGGTGTGAAATTCGATGTATTGCAAGCGAGTATCAATGATACTATACAATTGATCGATAAAAGCTCGGGTAACTAATTCTTGGTTTATTTGATTATGGGTCTGATTATTCATTTTCTCATGGTTTTCAATATTTTATACGGAGCCAAAGGCCTAGTTTAAAATAAAGATGGTTTCTAGGTGTACTTAGAAAAAGGCAAATAGCATGCTATTTATGAGGAGAAGCGAATTATAAATGATACAAGAAGGAAATATCAAGGGGGAGGAGAAATGATATATTGATTTTGCTCGAAGTGTTTTAGACTGGTTGATAGCTTGTTGTGCTTGGATGGAATACAAGAATCTTTATGTGTTAATATTTGGAGAAAAGTGGTTTTTAGGCTTCTTTGCCCGAAAAAATAACAAGAAATTTGAGCTAATTTTGTTGCTGTAGGAAGGATAAAAGGGCGGCTAGATCACTTTAAGAATGACAAAAGCCCGAAATCCAAAAAGGACTCCGGGCTTTTATTAAAGAAAGAAGTTATTCAGATCAACGTTTTTTAAACTTAATCAATCCTTCCATTTTCGCTTTGCTTTCCAAGGCGTCCATCATCGAGTATTCAATGGTCACTGTTTTTCCATCCACTACCGCATTTTCCATAGTGGCCGCTTTTACTTTACCCGGTAGGTGATAAATGGTCTTATAGCTCGCATCGGCCATCATCATTTTCATCATCCCCAATTCTTCTTCTCCAAGCTCCGGTTGATCGGCTTTGGCACCCGGTAGTCTGGTCAAGGTTCGCTTGGTCAGGTCAAATAATTTGAGTTTCCCATTTCCAGAAGGGAGTAAACCTCCGCCTCCTCCAGCCATCGGATTATCCGAAGCGCCCTGGAGTTTGTCCAAGTTATTGAGAAATTCTTCTACCTCCGCCAATTTATCAAAGTCGATGGTAAAAGTTGTTTTCATTATTTCTTTCGCTTCACTAATTTCCTGATGTATTTTGATCTTGTTGAGCAATTCATCATTTCCAAATGCCATACGAACAGAGTCCGGTGCATCACTCATATGCATAATGGTATCCATTTCCACCGGTTCGTCACCAGAAAAAGGATTGTCGGTGTCGGATATCTCCTCTCCACTCATCTGCATTAAAGAACGAATTCCACCACCTTCCATGATAGAACTCATGTCCATCGTAATGGTATAAGTACCCGTTCCATCCTTTTTTAGAAATAATTCCTCTATGACATTGATACAACTCGTTAAAGATAAAAACAAGGCAATGAGAGGTAAATAAATTAATTTTTTCATTATAAATTAGATTTGATGAATTGACTAGGTGATTTGTTGTGAAATAGATCAGCTACCTATTTTAAAACAATTTTCATATTAAGCCGGCAAGATACTCGCCTTTTATCCAATTTACAAAAATAGCTGTACCTTTCGATTTAGAACAATATTGAGAATTAAATGTTTCCGTATTGGTGTAAACGTGTTGAGAACAAATTCTATTATCGAATTTACAAGGATTAAAAAAACATACCTTCGAATGAAAATGTATAAAACATTAGGCGAATTAAAAAAATCTGGCTACCAGCCGCGATCCATAAAAGAAGAACTTCGTAATAATCTAACTGCTGTTTTAAAGAATAAGAAAAATGTATTTACCGGAGTGCTCGGTTTTGAAGATACCGTTATTCCGGATATGGAAAGGGCCATCTTATCACGCCATAATATCTTATTGTTAGGATTGCGTGGTCAAGCCAAAACCCGACTTGCTCGCTTGTTGGTCAACTTACTAGATGAGTATATGCCTATCGTCGCAGGTAGTGAAATCAACGATGATCCCTTGGCACCAATTTCCCGATATGCCCTCGATTTAATTGAAGAAAAAGGAGATAAAACACCGGTAGAATGGATACATCGAGACGAACGATATGTCGAAAAACTGGCGACTCCAGATGTAAGTATTGCTGATTTGGTAGGGGATGTTGATCCAATCAAAGCCGCTTCTTTGAAATTGCCTTATTCGGATGAACGAGTGATTCACTTTGGACTGATCCCAAGATCTCACCGTTGTATATTCGTAATCAATGAATTGCCAGATTTACAAGCGCGAATCCAGGTTTCCTTGTTTAATATTTTGCAAGAAGGAGATATGCAAATTCGCGGATTCAAACTGCGTTTGCCACTCGATATCCAATTTGTATTTACCGCCAATCCAGAAGATTACACCAATCGGGGAAGCATCATTACACCATTGAAAGATCGGATCGAAAGTCAAATTCTAACCCACTATCCCAAAACATTGGAGATTGCCAAAAGCATCACCCAACAAGAGGCCAATTTGGCCGAAGAGCAAACTTCAAAAATTGAGGTGTCTGAATTTTTGCAAGATCTTTTGGAGGAAATTACTTTCCAGGCCAGAGCAAGTGAATTTATTGATGAAAAAAGTGGCGTATCTGCTCGTTTGAGTATTGCCGGTTATGAAAATATGGTGAGTACGGCAGAACGGAGAATGTTGCTCAACGAAGAAAGTAAAACCACTGCTCGGATTACCGATTTCTGGGGCGTCGTACCAGCGATAACCGGAAAAGTAGAATTGGTTTATGAAGGAGAACAAGAAGGTCCTTATAATGTAGCTTTGTCCTTATTGGGAAGTGCCATTAAAAAAATGTTCCTCGATTTATTTCCCAATCCTGATAAGCTGCAGAAGGGGAGAGAAAAAGATGTCTATGGAACCATTCGTGCTTGGTTTTCAGCAGGAAATACCATCAAACTACTCAACGATGCTTCGAATGAAGATTATGAAAAAGCACTTGACTCGGTTGCTGGCTTGCGCAAAATAGTCGCTATTGCCAATGTCCCCAAAGGCGAAGAGTACCTATATATGGAATTGGTCTTGCACAGTTTAGCTGAATTTGATGTACTCAACAAAGATTTTGTTGAATCTAGCTTTAACTTCAGCGACTTATTGGCCAATATGTTTGATGAAGAGGACGACTTGTTTAATGATAATTAAAGCATAGGATTCCCTAAGGTTTCCTATTAAGAGATAATTCGAATTCCCTGAATGCCTAAGTGCATTTGGGGAATTCCTTAGTTAAGTAGTTCGCGGATATTGGGTATACATTAGATTGAGATGAATTTTGGATTTAGACGAGCCATTTTTTGAAGTAATAGCCGAGCTATTGCTGAAGGAAAATGGAGAAGTATAAATTTAAAAGTCGCTCAAAATAATGTATTATTTAATTCCGTGAACTACTTAAGTCCCATTTTATTTCTATTTTGCTCCGCATTATGCTAATTTCCATCAATCCAGACAATCCACAGGATCGAAATATCCAAGAGGTGGTAAAAGTTTTAGAAAAAGGTGGGGTAATTATTTATCCGACTGACACCATATATGGTCTAGGCTGTGATATCCAAAATCACAAGGCTGTAGAACGCATTTGTCGCCTGCGTGGCCTCAAAAGAGAAAAAGCCAACCTGACCTTTATCTGCCGGGACATTCAGCAATTGGCATCTTATACCCACCAAATTGATAATGCCATCTTTCGCCTACTTCGGCGAAATCTGCCCGGAGCATTTACTTTTATTCTAAAAGCTGGCAAATCACTCCCCAAACTCCTCAAAAACAAAAGAAAGAGCATCGGAGTAAGAGTGCCTGATAATCGGATCGCTCAGGCGATTATCGAGGCATTAGATCGGCCTATTCTCTCCATTTCCCTGAAATCTGAAGACGAAATCACGGAATACCTCACCGATCCTTCCGAAATCCATGACCAGTACCACAAATTAGTAGATCTCGTAATAGATGGTGGAATGGGAAAAAATGTGCCTTCTACTGTAGTCGATTGTACTTCTGGCGAGGCAGAAATAATCCGACAAGGTATTGGCGAACTGGAATTCTAAAATTTCTAATCACTTGTCGCCCTATTAACAGTCTAATTTGGTTATTGGCCAAACTTTGACAAAATTATCATCCTTTGTTGTTTTTCTACACCTTATATTTGCACTCCCTGTAAAACCGCTTTATGGTTTTATAGACCAATCATTGATAACAGAAAGTAAAATATAAGATGAATAGATCAACAGGAATTACGCTGCTATTATTTTTGATGTCCATCGTTAGTGGAATGGCTCAAAAAGGTACAGTTAGAGGAAATGTTTACGACAAAGAAACTGGGGAACCGATTAGTTTTGCTACCGTACT
>CALLVY010000795.1 GCA_938015925.1 uncultured Saprospiraceae bacterium | reverse complement strand
AAACGCTCAAGGGCGGTTGTTGTTCAGGCTCTATGTCGGATGATTGGATTCCGAGAATAGACTAATTTATTTGTACTATCAAGCCTGCCAAAATATTTGGTAGGCTTGATGTTTTAAATTCAAAAAAATCAATACCAAGTTAAGTTAGAGCCCTGTGTTTGATTTATTTAGTTTGCAATTTTTTGAAGAAAAGATAAGAATATTAAACCCAATGCCTAAGAATGGCATTGGCTGCTAATATCTTGAAAGTGATAAAGGAATAGAGTTGGAAAAACACTAATGCTCTATTCTTATTTTTTAATATTTAAATTTTCTATCATGAAGACGCTTAAAAAGTTAGATGACTTTCAGGATCTAAGCAAAGACAACTTGATTAACGACTTGCTACAAAAAACACTAAAAGGTGGTTGTTGTGCCGGTACGATGGGACGGGAGGCAGGCCCAAAAATTCAGTAAGTCTTTTCCAACCTATTAATTGCTCGTATACTTAATACAGAATATACACAGCATCAAATTATAATGAAAAGGTTTGATGTTGTGGTATCCTAAATCAAAAACCTGTTGTATCAGGTGTTATTGATTTGGGACTTAATTAAACCTAGGTTTTTATTTTATTTATTCACTAAAAAAATCATAACATGAAAAATTTAAAAAAATTAGAAGACTTGAAAAAAGCAGACAAAAAAACATTGATTAATGAACTCATGCAAAAATCATTGAAAGGTGGTTCTTGTCAATTTAAAAAACTTATCCCGTAAGGGTTCAATCAAAAGACTAGCTAATTTTATTGCAATTTTTTCTGAAGGAGAATATCTGAAGATATTCTCCTTTTTTTAAAAAAAAATTGAATCGTAGACCAATCTTGTACAATTTCAAAAAAAAAGACCATGACTACACCTCCAAAAAAAATAAAGACAGAAATAAATTTAGAAGACGTGCTCCATTATCGTCACGATGAAACGGTACTGAGATTTACGGATAACTATGACATGTCTTTCGAAGAAGCCGCTGATATTTTTCGGGAGATGAAATTACTGCTGGCGCTGATGGCCAGATTTCCTGATGAATATATCTTTACGCACGAACCTCTTTGGGTGATTGATGAGATGTGGCATACCTTCTTGATGTATACTTGGGAATACGAAGATTTTTGTAAAACCTATCTAGGTCGAATGATTCATCATGGCCCAACTCCTCGTGCTCAAAAAATGAAAATAATCGAAGACCTGGAAAAAAATAAAGAAGAAACAGAAGAGATGCTAAGACCTGTTGTTTCCAATCTATACAATCATATTTACGATTATTTGGGACGAGAGACTTTGATAAAATGGATTCATGTTTATGCGAATAAATACACCCTGGACTACATGAATTCCATCAGGAAACCACTGCAATAAAATCCATATAATTTTTACTTATGATTCTTTTATTTTCTGACGAAGACGATATCAGCACCACCAAAGTGATCAAGTGGATTGTTGACCTAGGGCAAGCATTTACCAGGATTAATGGGGGCGAAATTCAATACCTGTCTGATTTGTATCTTGGGAAAAAAGAGGAGACGAGTCTGATTTATGATGGCCGTGAAATAGATATTGAAAACATCGAGGCTTATTGGTATCGACGAGGGAAATTGGAAATTGTATCTGCTCAGGATTTAGAGGAAAACACTTCCTTGTCGAAGGCCATTGACCCTTATCTGGAGTATGAGTTGAAAATCCTTGAAGAATATTGGATGGAAAATCTGCTGAAAAAGAAGTCTATAGGCAATATGAAAAGAGGAAGTTTGAATAAATTATTGGTTTTACAAGCTGCAAAAGAATGCGGTTTGAAAATACCAGAAACGATTGCTACCGGACAAAAGGATAAATTACTCGGTTTTCTGAAATACCATCCTTCGCTTATTTGTAAACCATTGTTTGAAGTGCCAAGGATTCAAGAAGATTTTGGCAAAATCGAGATATGGACAGAAAAATTTGATCTTGATTTATTAGATCGCTTGGGAGCTACTTTCTTTCCTACCCTTTTTCAAGAATTGATAGAAAAGAAATATGAAATCAGAATTTTTTATTTAAATGGAAAATGTTTTTCTAATGCTATTTTTTCCCAACTTAATGAAAAAACCAGCATTGATTTTCGGATCAAACCAAATGGTGTTCCCAATCGCCGGGTACCTTTTAAACTCCCAGAAACCACTCGATTGAAAGTAGTGAGATTGATGGAGACTTTGAATTTGGATTGTGGTTCTATCGACCTGATTGCTACTCCTGATGGAGACTATGTGTTTTTGGAAATAAATCCGGTGGGGCAATTTGGAATGACTTCCTTTTGTGGTAATTATCACCTGGAAAAAGAAATTGCTGAATATTTATGTGCCTGAAAAAGTAAGCCAAAGAAATGAAAGAAGCAGAAAAAAAAGCCTTACTCCGAAAAGAGTTGAAAGTTGATGCTCTAGGAAAAATACCGCTGTTCTTTGCATTGATCAATATAGATGTGCCTGAGGAAAACGATCTCCTGCAAAAAAACTATCAAGGCATTATTAGTATCGCAAAGTATCAGACCAAAAAGTATCAAACCAGTGGTTACCACAAACCCATTTCCAAAATAGTTTAGTTCTTCGCTATGTTATCAGCAACCACTCATTTTCGACTTTTTGCCAATTGTGTCTTAGTTAAAGGCGCTCGTCGCTCCACTATTGTGGATTTGCAACGCAGGGAAATAAATTTTATTCCAGATACTTTATACGACCTGCTCACTATTCATGAAAGATCTAATATTGGCACCATCAAACAGTCTTACTTGCCAGAGGAAGGAGCAATCATTGAATCTTATTTTGAGTTTTTATTGGCAAAACAATATCTCTTTCTTTGTACTGCGGAAGAATTGGATTTGTTTCCACCTTTAGATTTATCCTTCCAGGCTCCTGGTTTGATAGAGAATGCGATCATTGATGTCGATGCAAAAAGTAATCATGACTTTGCAGTTATCTTTCGGCAGTTGGAAGCTTTGGGGACAATGGCTTTGCACTTGCGTTTTTTTGCGGTTTGCGGGCAAAATGATTTACGGAAGATTCTTGATTTGTTGAACGAAAGTTCCATTGAAGATGTAGAAATACTCTTGGCCTATCATGCTGAAATACAAGAAGCCGACTTTATTGGTTTAGCGAAAAAGTATCCGAGGATTTCTTCTATTACGATTCATCATGCTCCAGAAATTCCTCCTTTTTCTATTGCATCTCCTTCTTTTTCCTTGCAATGGACAAGTAGCCCTATTGACGATCATACGTATTGTGGACAGATTGGACCACGATCTTTTGCTATTCACCAGAACGTATTCCTAGAAAGCCAGGCACACAATACCTGCCTCAATCGAAAAATATCCATCGATAAAAATGGCGCGATAAAAAACTGTCCTTCCATGAGTACCGATTATGGAAATATAAAAAACACTTCCCTGCACACGGCCTTACAGGCCCAAGGATTTAAAAAGCATTGGAATATTGCTAAAGATCAAATAGCGGTTTGTAAGGATTGTGAGTTTCGACATGTCTGTACGGATTGCCGCGCCTATCTGGAAGAGCCAGAAAATAGTTATAGCAAGCCGTTAAAATGTGGCTATGATCCGTATACGAATAAATGGGAAGAGTGGAGTGGCAATCCGTTAAAAGAAAAGGCGATAAGTTCTTATGGCTTGGAAGAAATTTTACAAACAAGTTGATCAACGAATGACTTCGTCTAATAGTCGGAGTCGGTTGAGGTTGTTTTTCTCATCACATTCTTTTACAAATTCAAAAGCATCTAATTCTAAAATCAGAACAGGTGTGAATTTGGTCAATTTATGCAAGGCTAATTTTAGTTTACCTGTATAACTTTCTCCCGCAGCAAGCGTGAGTTCCTCTCCATATAAAAAAGTACTGCTCAGAACAATCGCTCCGCGCGTCAATTTTTCACTAGAAGACAAATGCGCTCGCAGCGCGATACTCTGTTGCTCTTTTTTCTCGCCAACAACCAAGGGCGCTTTTCCGGTTCCCTTATTGAGCAATTGATATTCTATGGTAATAGAACCTTTGGTTCTTTTAAGAACTTTTATATCCTGTAAAACCAAATCTGCACAAGTGTTTTCTTCTTTGATTGGATTTTCACTTGCTGGTGTTTCCACGATTTCGGGACTAGGCTCGGGAAGGACTTCTTCCTTTGTTTCTGCTATTGGACTTGGTTCGACGATTGGTTCGACCATTTCTTTTTTGGGTTCAGCCTTTGGTTTTTTTCCTTTTTCCTTTTTCGGTTTTTTGGGACTTGCTGTTTCAACGAGTGCGGGTTCTTCTGCTACAGGTGCAGGAGTAAGTTCCGCCGGGCCATCCAATAGAGAGTCGGAAGCATCCAACAGTAATTTTAGTTCGATATTGGTGGTGATGGCTCCAATTGGAATCGTCAATTTTTCTTCGAGTAATTTGTAGTAAATTTCTGTTTGAAAATCTGATAATCCAGCTGTTTCAATAGAAGGGTCTATTTTGACCACAGGAAATATTTGCGATGCTCCTTTTCCCAATTGCATTTTTTTATTGCCCGTGTTGATCGCGGAAAGTTTGATGTACAGATAACCTTTCTTTTCTTTGATCTGCTCAAAGTGAGTTAAGTATAATCTATAACCAATGTATTTGATTCGGGGAATAGAGTCCGTTTGAATAGAATCCGAA
>CALLVY010000794.1 GCA_938015925.1 uncultured Saprospiraceae bacterium | reverse complement strand
TCCGTAACGACGTTTTCTGGAAAGGTATAAATACTAACTTTATTAGTATCCGGGTGCAATTGTAAGGCGACGAGGATCCGCTCTTCTTGAGCATTTGTCCCCCATAAAACAAGCTTTTTCTTCATTGTATCGGTGTTATTCAGTTCAATTAACAGAAGTATAAAAAATCGTATTCACTAGTCAGTAAGTTTTCTTTTTCGGTGTTTCAACGTACAAATTTGATTTAAAAATAAGGTTTTAGAGTAAAAACCTCAAGTTTTATTGCTATTTCCACTACTTAAACAGTGAAAGAGCCAACTCCTACCAGCTTTTCAGCCAACAAGTATTCTGCGATTTGTACGGCATTTGTGGCAGCTCCTTTTCTCAAATTATCAGATACGACAAACATATTCAAACTCCGTTCCGCAGACTCATCTCTTCGCAAACGGCCTACATAAACAGCATCTTTATCTTTGGCAAACAAAGGCATTGGATATTTATTTTGCTGGATATTATCCATCAAGATGACTCCTTCGGCATCTGCCATTTCTTTTTTTACTTGATTGATATCAAAATCATTTTTCAGTTCTACGTTGATTGCTTCGGAGTGGCCACCTTGTACAGGTACCCGTACTGCCGTAGCGGTAATTTTCAAACTATCATCTCCAAATATTTTCCGCGTCTCATGCACCAATTTCATTTCTTCCTTGGTGTAATCATTATCGAGGAAAATATCGCAATGAGGAAGACAATTATCAAAGATAGGATGAGGATAAGCCATTTCTCCTTCCGCTTGTTCTTTTCCATGCTTCTCCGCTTCGTACTGACGTACCGCCTTTACTCCCGTTCCTGTAATGGACTGGTAAGTACTGATAACGAGCCGTTTGATTTGGTATTTATCTTGAAGTGGCTTGAGCGCTACGACCATTTGGATGGTCGAACAATTTGGATTGGCAATGATCTTATCCACTGCGGTCAATGCTGTGGCATTGACTTCAGGAACAATTAATTTTTTATTGGGGTCCATTCTCCAGGCAGAAGAATTGTCAATTACGGTACTTCCCGCCGCTGCAAACTTTGGAGCCCATTCCAGAGAAACCGAACCGCCTGCTGAGAATATCGCTATATCTGGTTGTAAATCTACGGCAGTTTGCATTCCTACTACTTTATAGGTCTTGCCATTAAATTCAATCTCCTTCCCTACTGATCGTTCCGATGCAACAGGAATAAACGATGTGACTGGAAAATTCCTTTCTTTTAAGACTTCACACATTACGGTGCCTACCAAACCGGTAACACCAACTACTGCAACTTTCATTAAATGCTTTTTTATCGGATTACAAAATTAGACTCAAAGGTCGTACTATTAAATATTCGATGCAAGGTCGAAAAGCACTATTTTATACTTAAGTGTCTATTAAATCCCACTTCAATTTCCTAAAACGTCTTTTTTCTTAGTATTTTTGAAATATGAAAACTCGATTATCCCTCCTTTTCCTGGTATGTCTATCATTTTCGGCTTTCGCCCAATTTAATGATGACTTCTCAAGTGGTATGATAAATACTGCTGTATGGTCTGGAGATTTAGAAAATTTTACGATAAACAGTAGCCAAGAACTGCAATTATTGGACACGGCCACCATTCTCCCCGTTTCTCAGATCATCGCAAATGTCAATACCGCAGATAGCACCAATTGGGAGTTTTATTACCGACAGGACTTCTCTGCGTCTACTTCTAACTTTAGCAAAATCTATTTGGCCTCCAATGCAGCAGACCTAAGTGGTGACCTTAATGGTTATTTTATAAAACTTGGAGGAATCTCTGGCGATGCCGATCGAGTCGAATTGTATCGACAAACTGGATCATCTACGGAATTACTGATCAGCGGCAAAGATAGCACCCTTGCTATGGAACCTTCTATAGGAAGAATCAGAGTCAGTCGGAATAAGGATGGGCTTTGGACCCTGATGGCCGATTATGCCGGAGGTAATAATTTTGAACTGCAAGGTACGGCCATGGACGGCACTCACTCCTTTGGGAGTTATTTTGGGATTAGTTGTAAATACACCTCTAGCCGATTTGACAAATTCTTTTTCGATGATATTTCGATCGATCCTTTGTTTGTCGATAACATTCCGCCTAGTGTAATCGATTTGTCTGTTCTTGATGAACGGCATATCAATTTACTTTTCAACGAACCACTTGAAAAAGCCAGCGCAGAATTAGCAAGCAATTATACTTTAGATCCTAATCTGGGAATTGCAATAGCTGTTCAAGATCCAAGCAATGAGGCATCTGTACAATTGACGCTAAGCACTGCGCTAACAAGTGAACAGTTCTATAACCTTCAAGTCAAAAATGTAAAAGACAGAGAAGGCAATGCCCTATCAGAGCAAATGCTTTCCTTTACTTATTTTGAAGTGGGAGATGCTGCACCTTATGATATTTTAATCCATGAAATCTATCCCGATCCAGAACCAGCAATTGGTTTGCCAAGTACGGAATATTTAGAGCTTTATAACAAAAGTGATAAAATCATTGACCTCCAAGATTTTATTTTAGCTGATAATAATGCTGAAATTGTTTTACCAAAACATCTATTGCTTCCCGACGAATATCTGATTGTTTACAAAACGGGGAATGGCGATTTTTCCGCTTTTGGCGATAGCCTTCCTCTTCCTAATTTTTTCACCTTAGGCAATACCTTTGACGACCTTGTTTTATACAATCAAAATGGAGAAATTATTCACTCGGTATTTTATCAAAAGAGTTGGTATGGCGATAGCGATAAATCAGAAGGCGGTTTCTCTTTAGAACTCATCAACCCGCGCGATCCCTGTACGTTTCGCAACAATTGGACAGCCTCAAGTAGCCCGATAGGTGGCACACCAGGTCAACCAAATGCAAACCTACAAGAATCGCCCAATATCGATGAACTAGACATCCTACTCGTCTATCCCCTTTTTGGAGCCACAGAAGTAGAAGTGACTTTCAACAAATCGCTCGACCTCACCAATGCCACCGACATCAGTCATTACGAAATAGAAGGCATTGGAATTCTCAATGCGGAAGTCCGCCCAGAATTATTTAACCGAGTCATTCTGACTTTAGCAGACCAACTACTCCCGCAAACCATTTATAATTTAAAAGTCAAAACGAGTTTAACGGATTGTAAAGGCAGTCCGGTAGCGGAAGAAATTTCTGCATCCTTTGGTTTACCAGAAGTTTATGATCCATTGGATATTGTCATCAATGAAGTATTATTTAATCCACAAACTGGAGGAGTAGACTTTGTAGAACTCTACAATCGATCTGAAAAAATAATTGACCTTTCCAATTTGCTAATTGCCAATCGAGATACCAATGGACAAATTGATAAAGTCGTCCCAGTGTCTAGGAATTTTTTATTATTGCCCAATCAATATGCGGTACTTACCAGTAATCCAGAAGACATCAAAAACCGCTATGAAGTAGAAAACCCCAAAGCCTTCGTTAGTGTCAACTTGCCCACTTATCCAGACAAAGAAGGAAGCGTGGTTCTTTATTATACACAAGGAGCAGAGAGTGTTTTTATCGACGAATTTAGCTATCAACAAGCTTATCATAATCCGCTATTGGATATTAAAGATGGCTCCTCTCTGGAACGAATTTCTCCAGAAAACCTTACGCAAGATCCTGAGAACTGGCATACCGCGGCAGCTAGCGTAGGCTTTGCTACTCCTACTTACCGCAATTCTCAATACAGTGTAGAAGTCACTAGTAGTGAAGATTTAATTGTCCTACCCTACACGACTTTCTCGCCGGATAGTGATGGATTTCGAGACTTCCTTTCCATCCAATACCAAACTCCTCAAAGTGGTTTTCTCGCCAATGTCAAAATCTTTGATACTAAAGGCCGGGAGGTACAAAGCTTGACTCGCAATGAGTTATTGGGTACCAATGGCATCCTGCAATGGGATGGCACCACCGCTGATGGGCGCAAAGCCAGAATAGGTATTTATCTTCTTTGGATAGAGTTATTTCATCCAAATGGAGAGGTAGATAATTTTCGAAAAAACTGTGTACTCGCTGGCCAGTTAGATTAGGTGACCGTAGAAAAAAAAGCAGTCTAAATAAAGACCTATACTTACAAACAATCTAGCATTTACTTTGGCAAGCCTGCAAAGTAAAACAACTTCAACAAGTCATTATTTCTCTGCTTTAAGCATTTCGATTATCTTTGCTCAAGTTATGGTAGCCAAAATTTTAGATATCCGTTCTATTCAAATTAGCCTAAGTATTATTATAGTACTAGGTATGATCTTCTGTATTTTTACTCCTAATTACTATTTGTTTAAAATGGGAGCTCGTTTTGCAGGGCAAATCATGCTGTTTTACATGGCGCTTGGCATCACCTTTTTAATCCTCAATCAACCTCGTTTGATGTTTACCAGTCTGGCTTGTTGTGCTGGGCTTTGTATTTTTTTAAAGCAATCTTCCAACTCAGATTTAAAGCATCCTGTACCAACGGATGAATTGAGTATCAAGGTAGCGCATTTCAATGTCTCGGTGAGCGATGAAGATTACGAGAGTACCGTTCAAGCCATGCTCCAGGCAGATGCCGACTTGATCTCCATTCAGGAATTGACCCCTGATTGGCAATACGCCTTAAATGAAGTACTCACTGATAAATATCCCTATTATTCTTCGGTCGTTCGTTTTGATCCCTTTGGCTTAGCGGTCTATTCCAAACATCCGATTGAACAGTTGGACACTTTCTATTTTGAAGAAATCCCTAATTATAGCGGAACGATTAAAATCAATAATTCTAATCATAAATTTAAGTTTGTCTGTGGACATACCACTCCCCCTTTGTATAGCTTGGCTTATGAAAAGATGAAGGGGCATATAAAGGTTTTAGCGCAAGAAGCTACTCAGGATTCCATGCCTGTTATTACGATTGGAAATTTCCATGCTCCGCCTTGGTGGGCCGAAATCCAAGACCTTAGAACTACCGCTCAATTGGCAGACAGTCGCAGAAGTGCGGCTTATGGTATTTCAGAAATTTTTCAAAGTCCTGGGGATTATATTTTCTACAATCAAGGCTTCAGTTGTTTGAATTTTGAAAATATATTCACTCCGAATTCCAGCCACTTGGGCATTCAAGGACGTTACCAATTTAAACGCAATGCTGAAAAAGCGAATTAATAGTTTTCGATATGCTTTCGAAGGACTATTTGATCTTTTCCGATCAGAAGTCAATGCCTGGATTCATCTGGCCGCAGCATTTTTTGCTACTGCTGCTGGTTTTTATTTCTCCATCTCTACTACCGAATGGTGTTTTGTGATCTTTGCCATTGTACTCGTTTTGAGCGCCGAAGCCTTCAATACTGCATTGGAACATCTTACCAATCTTGTCTCTCCTGATTATCACATCCTGGCCAAACGAACTAAAGACGTAGCGGCTGCC
Source organism: uncultured Saprospiraceae bacterium (assembly GCA_938015925.1). Lineage (GTDB taxonomy): Bacteria > Bacteroidota > Bacteroidia > Chitinophagales > Saprospiraceae > CALLVY01. The sequence continues at coordinate 2,775 of CALLVY010000794.1, read as the reverse complement.
GCAGTGCTCTTGCTTGCCTTTGGAGCAGCAATCGTGGGCTTCCTTATTTTTGCGCCTAAGTTCGCAGCGCTTTGGGGAAGTTAAATCCACTGGCATCATTTTTTTTTGATTTCCTTAACATTCCCACAATATTCCCTCTCCTCAAAACGTATATACAGCATTCGACCTTAATTCAATTCAAACTAAGCACTCCGTATCGCAAGAAAAATTCTACCTAAAATAAATTTGACTTTTCCGTGTCAAGGTCATGCCTCAAAAGCAGGAGCGGTTCATGGAGGTAAAGGTCCTCTTTCTGTTTTAGTTTGCGATCATGTGGAAAACCGAAATCGAAGAAATCAATCTCCTTTTTCGATTTTGGTACCTGCCTACTGGCAAAGGTTAACTTTCTCCTTTCCAATACGATTGCCTCTAATTCCCTAAGGGTTTATCCTTTCTCTCCTTAGCTCACTTGCTTTTGAAAAAGGGGCACAGAGTTTTTCAAAACCCATTTTAATTCTTATAGATTCTGTCTGATTTTATGGCCACTAGTCGATCAATTCTAAGGAAGAAAAACAAATGCTTTCCTTTCTTGATCCTTTACATTTTAATAGACGAATGCTTTTAGTTTTGATCCAATTCTCGCACTTAGATTTAGCAGGCTTAACAGAACAGGCACAAAATTAGATAAGAGCTAAAGGAGAAGGCTACTATAAATTCTTTTCCCTAGCCAAAAGCCCACAATAATTCAGAGTCAGAAAACTGACTTATCCCAAAACATCAACCTACTTCGCTTTTAAATTTCAAATACATTCCAAGAGCGAGTAGTCTTCATATAATAAACAAGAGCTTGATTCCCGAAGTAACATTTCTTCAATTTTTAAATGAGTTACCCATGAATTGTAAAAAATTCTTTTTTTGTTTCCTAATTTTATTTCCTTTGTTCTCTCAGGCACAGGAACAATTAGGCCTTCGTTTTGATAATTATTCTGGTATCAATAGTGTCGTCCTCAATCCAGCAAATAATATCACCAGCAAATTTACCTGGGACATCAATCTGGTTGAAGCAGGCGTTTTCTTTGATCAAAATTATGGCTTTATTGGCAACACCAATCTAATAGACCTTGCTAAGAATTCGGACAATATCATGTCTGCCCTTGACGTAGACAACCCCAATCTCAACGATCCCAATACCTTGCTCTTCGATTTCTATGATAATGATCAACCCAAATTCATCTCTACTAATATCGAAACCATGGGCCCTTCCTTTATGGTCAACTTAGCATCCGGCCATACTTTCGGTATTTTTACCAGAGCCCGAGCCATGATTGGTGGCAAACAACTGCCCACTTCTCTGACTTATTATAATTATGAAAGAATCATTGAAGAAGGAGACCTCCTGGTCCCTGAATTTAAAATGGCAGGAATGGCCTGGACGGAAATTGGAATCAATTATGCCAGAGAATTTGAGACTAATGCAGGGCATTGGGCGATTGGTGGGAATATAAAACTTCTCAATGGCTATGAATCCTTTTTCATCCAAAACAATACTGATTTCCAGGTAACTCGCCATGGCAATGATTCTATTTCGGCCAGTACTTTGGATATGGAATATGGATTTACAACGGCCTCTGTCGAGCAGGAAGCGCTCAATACCAAGGCTACGGGAACTGGTTTTGGAATGGACTTGGGAGCAATTTTCACTATTGAAGATGGAGAAGACGATTATCGTTTCAAATTTGGAGTATCGGTAATTGACTTAGGTCGCATTTCTTTTGATCGGTTTACGGAATCCCATGCGCTTAGACGCCAAGAAGGAACCAATCTTAATTTTGACGAATTTAATATCGTTAGTAATATCGATCAGGGTACTGACTTATTGAGTGAAATAGTTTTTGGAGATGCCAGTCTATCGAATCGTCCGGCAGGGTATAAAATATGGCTGCCAACGGCGCTAAGCTTGCAGGCAGATCTTAAGATCATCGATATGATTTACCTCAATTCCACCTTGGTACAAAGAATCCCCATGTCTGGTCCTGCCCTTGCCCGCGACAATATTTTTGCACTAAGTCCACGTTTCGAGCATCGCTGGTTTGGAGCTTCTTTTCCGCTTACGCTTTACAACTGGCAAGATATTCGCATAGGTACTAGTCTAAGATTAGCCTTTTTGACTCTTGGAACAGACAATATTGGGAGTATCATTGGAAAATCAGACTTCACAGGAAGTGATTTTTATTTAGCGCTCAAAGTAAATCCTTTTAATATAAAATTGGGAGGAGGTTCTAAAAATGGAGGAAAAGGCGTTCGATGTTATGAGTTTTAGCTTTTTGGGTCAAAAAATGACTACAAATCGCTCAAAACATAGAAAAGTAAAGTATTAGATGGGTTTTAAAACAGAAAAAATAAAACCCAAGCAACCATGTCACTTAAATACAAAGCCAAGCCCTGATCTAAAATAAACAACGACACCGTTTAACCTTATTTCTGTGTCACAAATTTTAGGTTTAAAATCAAAATTAATACCTCAGGACTTTTAGCTTTACGTTATGCAAATTCAAAAAAGAATACCATCTTCATCAAAAACAGTTAGTCCCATACTTTGGGCTGCTTTATTGTTTTTGCTTTTAGCAACTGACGCTCCAGCGCAGACTGCTAAATTTGTTGCACAAAAATCATCCCTCGCCAAAAATGATGGTGGGGAAATGCCGCGAACCTTAGCTCGTAAATTCAAACGAGATGCTGCTCGCTTAGCCTTACGGCTCGAAGAGAAAAAGGAAGATTTACGATATCAAAACATCA
>CALLVY010000793.1 GCA_938015925.1 uncultured Saprospiraceae bacterium | reverse complement strand
CAAAAAGAATATGCAGAGATTGATAATAATGGAGAACGCCGAGAAGAAGTGGTCGAACCTTTGAGCAATTATTTTGTAGGACGCTTGCAAAAAGATTATCGAGAAGGGAATACCCAAATTGGTGGCATCTTCACTGCGGTCAATCGAAAACTGGAAGGCACCAATCTCGATTTCTTACACGAGTCCGCCTATTCTGGAGGGATTGATTTTTCTCATCGTTGGAAAAATGCCATGTGGTTTGTTAGTGGCAATACGACTTTTAGTAATATCAATGGAACGACCGAAGCCATTACCAATACACAGGAAAGTATTGAACATAGTTTTCAAAGATTGGACGCTCCTCACTTAAGTGTCGATACCAGTAGAACTTCCCTCACCGGATATGGTGGAAACTTAAAATTGGGAAAAGTTGGAAATGGTAAAAGGTTTAATTTTGAAGGCGGCCTTACCTGGCGATCTCCAGAGTTGGAAATCAATGACCTTGGTTTTTTAAGAACTACGGATGACATCATTCACTACCTCTGGGCAGGTTATCGCATTGACAAACCTTTTTCTATTTTTCGAAATATCCGTTTTAATTACAATCACTGGTTGGCTTGGGACTACAGTGGTCTACATACTTTTCATGGTTGGAATGTCAATACGCAAGCCAATTTCACCAACAACTATAATTTTGGTACCGGTGTCAATTATTTCCCCTTCAACATCGACACCAAAGCATTGCGCGGAGGCCCCAATCTTCGCCAGGGAAAAGAATTGGTCAACTGGATGTTTATTGGTACAGATAGTCGAAAAAAGATCCAGGTCTTTTTCAATATGTTTCACAATTGGGGAATAGATAGTCCGAGTAAAAGTTCGAACTATAATATGACTTTTAATTTCCGTCCGATGAATACTTTGCGTATTTCGGTAGGACCTAGTATTAGTCAGAATTACCAATTCCTACAGTATGTGGATGCAATTGATGTAGGGAATAAAACGCATTACCTCACGGCGACTTTAGATCAAAAGACTTTGAGTATGACGGTCAATATTGATTACACCATCAATCCCAACCTGACCATTCAATACTATGGTTCGCCTTTTATTTCCAGAGGACGCTATAATAATTTTAAATCTATTGTGGACGGTATGAATCCTCAATTTGACCAACGTTATGATGCTTATTCTTCGGAAGAAGTTAGCTACGATGCCACCGAGGACAACTATACTTTCCGTCCGACAAACTCGACCGCTCAAGATCAATTCAGCATTGGCAATCCAGACTTTAATTTTATGCAATTTCGATCCAATCTGATCTTAAGGTGGGAGTATATTCCGGGTTCAGAAATCTTCTTGGTTTGGTCGCAGGGCAACACCAATTCGGGAAATCCCAAAGATCGTTTGTTGACCAGTTTGTCGGAGAATTTATTTTCTCAAAAAGCCAATAATATTTTTTTGGTGAAGTATACTTATCGCTTTAGAAAATAGAGAAAAGGTTAAGGGCTTGGAAACAGGGCTGTTCTGAAAAAAAACGGAGGCTTAATTCTGGATAGGAATTTTGAATAATAATTTTTTTGACGAAAAATCGCGCTTTTATAGGGAGATCAAAGAAGGGATTAAACTAAATCATAGCATTGACCGCCGAATCGATATTCGCGATCAGGATTGAATATTTTCTTTTTTTTCTGAATACTCCTAGCGTGGAAAAGATTAGGGCAATTTAATTCTCCTGATTTTTCCACCTGCTCCATCTCGTTTAACCCATTCCATTTATTCCAGTACTAATCATTTCGACAATCGATAAATACTTTCTTCAATTTCTTTGTTTCGCGCGTTCGCAAAACCTCGGTCGATTCCAATTTTTTCAAACCCTGCTTTTTCCAAAACCTTTTGCGATGCATAATTATCAAAAGTAACTCGTCCAAAAATAGGTCGTCCTTTTTCTATCTTTAAAAATTCTTTCAATGCCTCGCTAGTGATTCCTTGTCCCCAAAATTCTTTTGAGATGGCATAAGTTATTTCCGCATCCCCTTCCATCACAAATTTCACTACACAGCCTATGACCTGATCTTTTACAGTGATGGTCTGCATATGGATGTCTTCCCGATCCAATAGCTTCGTCCATTTTTCCAGATAAGCTTTTTTATTAAAAGGATCTTTGGGCGTAAAGGCGGCCATATGATTGGCTTCTTCATCTGTTTGATTGAGGTAAAAAATTTCTAAATCTGTAGGTATTGATCTTCTAAGAGAAAGTTTCATGGATATTTTTTTAGACTTGAAGCAATTTAACTGTATTAAAAAGGCATTAGAAAACGAAGACTGCTTGTCTCTTCTCCAATGCCTTTTTGATGACTATATAAAAACACTCTCCCCTATCTCGGCAGCCACCAACCCAACCAAACGCCCACCAATCCCCACTGCGCAAAAAGATCAACGATATACCCCATCGTATTTCCTTCAAACCAAATGTGATTGAGATAAGGAATCGTCAAATAAGCAATTGCACCGACCGCCAGGGAGGACAACAAGGCAGTACTAAAATCCAACCTCGCCATTTTCAATAAGATCCAACACAACAGAAATATGGCCAAAAAGTCAATCACCAGTCCTCGAAGTAAATTCATTCCCATATTCATATCCCTTGAATTGTGATAGCTGATCTGCGCCCACGGCTTCCCCATAGAACTTTCATTCAATTGATTAAATTCTTCTTCGGTCGCACCGGGTGCCACCGTCGGCAGCATGTAGGAACCTTCCTCTATATTTTCACTCAAAAAGGCCATAATCTTTTCTTGATTTGGAGTATAAGCGGTTTCTGCTCCGTGTACATTCAAGAGGCTCCAGGAAAGAAATTGCCAAAAAAACAAGATTAGTCCTCCGACTAAAGTACCGATAAGTGTTTTTTTCATGATGTTGGTTTTAGATTATTTAAATGTCAAATGATCATATTACAACCAAATGTAAACAAATTATTTTTTATTATTAAAAATAACACAAATTATTTTACTGGATTCTAAGCCCTTTCTACCTTAAAAAAGAGCGAACGTTCTAAGCTCGAAAACCAATACTGCGGAACTTTAGCTTCTCTACTAAACCTCCACATACTCCGAAACGCCTTTTCCTTCCTCCTCCCCCAACCATTCCCAATTCAATTGCAAGCGAATCTTTTGATCAGCCGTCATAGAAATATCCGCAATCGCTCTTCCCGCTTTCAAGTCTCCTGCCTCCGTCATACACTGGTAAAGCATATGCAGTTTTTCGCCTTCCAGGCGAGCGATGATCTTGCCATAGCGAATCGCACCTCCTTGATAATCCGCGGTCACCAGATTTCCATCTTGTCGGTATTTAAAAATAGTGGTCGCGCTAGCGCTTCCTTTAGCAGAATTTTCTAGCAGCGTAAAAGTTTTATGATCAAAGTTATAAGCGCTCATATCTTTTTGATTTCAGACTACTTAAAAGTATTTCTAAAGAAAAACCAGCTCTAAAATAGTTCCTTTTTCCAATACGCTTCCGCTAGTCAAATGTCTTTCCCTGCTCCATTCCAATAATATTCTACAAAAAGCCTTATATTGAAGCACTTAATAACTCACCAATACACTTTCCCTATTCCGATTTTTAATTTGTATCCATTCTTGAATGGATCAAACGGCTATTGCATGTCCTGTAAAACCAGGAGATGCAAGCTCGTTTTCATTGCGATACCTGCTTCTTTAAATCATAAAAACAAAACGAAAAAAAATGGACTGTCGAATTTTACCACTACTATTCTTCCTTTTCCTTAGCCCGGCTTTATTTGCCAATAATGGCGACCCAACTACGGTTACCCTCTGCAACGGCGATAAAATGACCTGGAAAAGTTACCTCCTCTACAAAGAAATGAGGTCCATCGATTACGACATCGAAATCGATTATATGTCGAACAAAAATTTCGCACCTTTCAAAGTCAATACCCTCAACAATAGCGTCGGAGCCTGGTCTTCCGTTATCCAAATGCCCTTGGTCGCTTCCGCGGCAGCCAATTTGCCAGATGGTCGGATCATGACTTGGTCGGCTAAGGATAAATTATCTTTTGGAGGAAATCTGGGAAGAACCTGGACAGCTATTTTTGATCCTTCCAATAATTCAACGGTTGATTTTTTGATCGAACAAACGGGGCATGATATGTTTTGTCCTGGAACCGCTACCCTACCCGATGGCCGCATAATGGTCTCCGGTGGATCCAGTTCTAATCGCTCGAGTATTTACAATCCTGGAACGGCGCAATGGAATACCGGAGATGAAATGAAAATTTCGCGTGGATACCATTCCGCGGTAACACTCGCGAGTGGAGCGACCTTTGTGATCGGCGGCTCCTGGTCGGGAGGCGTAGGTGGAAAAGATGCCGAAGTCTGGAGTGAAAAAACAGGTTGGTATCAATTGCCCGGTGTACCGGTAACTGCAATCACCGATGGCATCGTTTCGAGTCAACCAGAAAAACATGATGATTATTTCCCTTGGCTTTGGACCGCTCCGAATGGCAAAGTTTTACATGCTGGCCCAAGTAGCACCATGCACTGGATCGACCCAACGGGAACGGGTGTCTGGACCAATGCCGGACAAAGAGGCAATGATGGCTACTCCATCAGTGGAACAACCGTCATGTATGATGTAGGAAAAATTTTAAAAGCAGGAGGCGCAGGTACTTTTGAAGAAGAAACCAATGCCAACAATAGAACTTATGTGATTGATGTCAATGGTACGAATCCTCAAGTCAATCAATCTGGAAATTTAAATTATACCAGAAACTATCACAGTTCAGTCGTACTACCTAATGGAGAAGTTATGGTGATTGGAGGGATTCCGCTTTCTAATGTTTTTTCTGATGCCAACTCCCGGATGGTTCCCGAAATATGGAATCCGAATACCGGACAATGGACGGCTATGGCCGAAATGGACGTCCCCAGAAATTACCATAGCATCGCTTTACTCATGATGGACGGCCGCGTATTTTCTGCAGGCTCTGGACTTTGTGGCGGCTGTAGTACCAACCACCCGGATGGCCAGATTTTTAGCCCGCCTTACCTGTTCAATAATAATGGAACTTTGGCGACTCGCCCAACGATTAATAGTGCGCCAACAACAGCCGCTTATAATTCCAACATCGTCGTCAACACCAATTCTGGAATTAATACTTTCTCTCTCGTCCGCATGTCTTCTACCACCCACAGTACCAACAATGACCAGCGAAGAATTCCTCTAAGTAAAACCAACCTTGGTGGCAATCAATACCAACTGAATATTCCTAACAGAAATATTCTACCTCCTGGTTCTTACATGCTTTTTGCGATCAATAATAATGGTACACCAAGTATTGCAAAAATTATAAAAATAGGAGACGATATCAATGATTGTACCCCACTCAATAATCCTGATCTTGGAGGAACAGGACTCCAAGGCACTTATTTCAACAATAGCGATCTTACCAATCCAATACTCACCAGAACCGATCCAACGATCAATTTCAATTGGGGAACGGGAACGCCAGCGAATACCATTGGAGCAGAAACTTTTTCGGTTAGATGGGAAGGAGAAATAGCAGTACCTAGAGCTGGCACTTATACTTTCTTTACCAATAGTGATGATGGCGTTCGTCTTTGGATCGACAATCAATTGATGGTCGATAATTGGACAGATCATGGCCCTACAGAAGATATTGGAATGATTACGCTTGACGCAAATAGTCGACATCAAATAAAATTGGAATATTATGAAAACACCGGTGGCGCAGTCATGCAATTGCGTTGGACAGGCCCCGGTATCGAAAAGGAAATTATTCCGCAAGGAAATCTTTTTCCACCCAACCCCTGCGGCGCCAATACTGGCCCTTGTAATGATGGCGATCCTTGTACCATCAATGACACCTACAATAATAATTGCAATTGTGTCGGTACTTTCCAAGATAGTGACAACGATGGCGTCTGCAATGCCAATGACCAATGTCCTGGTTTCGACGACAACCTCATCGGTAGCTCCTGCAATGATAATGACCCAAACACCACCAACGATATTTATCAATCCGATTGTAACTGTACAGGAACATTAGTTGGCAACAATCCCGATTGTAATGACATTAGTATTACGACTCAACCGGGAAGCATTACGGTGAGTGGTGTCGATGGTGCGCCAATCGTTTCTGTTCAAATTTTTAGTAGTACCTGGCAGACCGTTCATAATTGTTTTGCCGATTGCAACAGTCCGACAGAGACGGTCTCGGTCGCTCCTGGAAAATATTTTGTTTATGTCAAATATTACGCCGCTAACTATGCCTTTATTTGCCAGGAAGATGGCACTTACAATGTAGGCAATAGCGGCTGTACCGACAATGATAATGATGGCATTTGTGCCAATGCAGATTGTGATGACAATGATGCTAATTTTCCAAAAGCAGCTGGTACGGCCTGTAATGATGGCAATGCCAATACCACCAACGATGTAATCCAATCCGATGGTTGTACTTGCGCAGGAACCAACACCGGCACGGGCAACTGTAATGACATCAACATCAGCACAGGAACCGGAAACATAAGTGTCTCTGGATTGGATGGTGCACCGATTACTCATCTACAAATTTTCACTCCATTTTACAATTCTGTTTTTAATTGTGCGGGAAATTGCGATCCGACAGAAACGGTCAATGTCCCTGCCGGAGATTATTTGATTTTTGTAAAATACTATACGGGCAACTGGCAACCCATCTGTGAGGTTTCTGATGCGATAACCGTCACTGGAGGAGGAACAGGAAATGGCGATTGTGATGATGTGGTTTATACCATGTCTGGAAATGATCTAACGGTGAGTGGACTGAATACAACTCCGGTTTCTCTATTGCAAATATTTGATGCAAGCTGGCAAGGGGTTTTCTCTTGCGCAGGCAATTGTAATCCTACGGAAGCGCTTAACAATTTACCAAATGGTACCTATTTTATAAAAACGACTTTGCTGACGGCAAGTTGGGCACCAATCTGTATCAAAGAAGCTTATGCCACTACCGGAGTAAATGGTGTGGTTACCCGCAAGAGCGATCCCAACTTTTTATTTGCTGCAAAAGCGAACGGCTTTTCAGTGGATTTAAATTGGATCAGCAATACAGAGTTCAAAAATAAATCTTTTGAAATTGAACGATCTAGTGATGGATTACACTTTGAAAGTCTGCAAAGCATTGAAAGTAATTCGGTGCTAAAGGATGCGCACATGCAATATTCCACTAAGGATCATCAGCCAGCAATTGGACGCAATTTTTACCGCATCAAAAAATGGCACCACGATGGAAGTTTTGAATACGCTCCGATTGAAGAAGTCTTCTTTAAAGCGAACCCTACCAGCTTTAAGCTTTATCCAAATCCAGCGGAGGCAGAAGTATTTGTCAATCTAAAAGAATTTGCGGGCAGCAAGGCTCAGGTTTCGATTTACAATAATCTGGGAGTCTTAATGGCGAGTCAGTCTATCGAAGAGATAGGCCACGAGCCCTTGCGCTTTTCGACGATTGATTATCCGGCTGGTTTGTATCTGGTGACGGTACAGCGAGCGGGAGGTAAGATTCGAACGGAGAAATTGGTGATTGGGAATTTGTAATTTTTGATTCTAATAAATCCAGGTTTGAAATCCAGGGTTTGGCTCGAAGCCGAATGGTATCAACTTAAGCGTTTTTTTCTTGTTGAAAACCCAGGATGCCGCTCAAAGCGGCTTCCTGGGTCACCCATAACTTATTCCTTCTAAAGGAAATTAAAAAAGTAGTGTGCTTCCTAAGTTGATGACATTCGGCTCGAAGCCAGGCCCTGGATTTTTTTATTAAAGAAAGCTCCTAGACAAGGAAAACTAGAGGTCGGGAGCCCTCTACGTAGATCCGTATACGACTAAAAAGTCGTAACGAACAGTTCGTTTTTCAAATCTAAAAAACATTAAAAACTGAACTGTTCGCTATTACCTACAGGTAATACGCAGGCCTAAATGCAGGCCTCCCGGCCTACACAAGCATTAGGAATACCGCGTAATTTATTTAGTTTAAATACTTTTAGCCTCCTTATCACTACCTTCCAAGTTTTTGTACCTTTACAAAAAAGAGGAAACCTATGTCTACCCAGCTAAAAACAATTTCTGCCAGCCGCTTTACCGATTTTGACATTGAATTATTTAAAGGAGGAAAACATTACCGCCTTTATGAAAAACTAGGTAGCCACCTCATGGAAATCGA
>CALLVY010000792.1 GCA_938015925.1 uncultured Saprospiraceae bacterium | reverse complement strand
GCAATGGTGTGGTCATCGACCCGATCACCTTGGAAAAAGAAATTCAAAAATTGAAAGACAGCAATGTCGAATACCTCGACCGATTGCTCGTCGCTCGGAAAGCACATTTGATTTTGCCGACTCATCGGTATCTCGATGCTGCCAGTGAGGCTTCTAAGGGGAATGATAAAATTGGGTCTACGCTCAAAGGAATCGGACCAACCTATATGGACAAAACCGGTAGGAATGGACTTCGCGTTGGCGACATTGAACATCCAGATTTCGAAAAACGCTACCAAGGGCTCAAAGAAAAACACCTCAACCTACTTAAGCTTTATCCAAATATTGATTTTGATTTGGAGGCAGAAGAACAACAATGGTTTAGTGCCCTCAAAACCCTCCGCAGTCTAAAAAAAGTCAATGGTGAGTTTTTCATCAATAAGGCTTTGAAAGAGGGTAAAAAGATATTGGCCGAAGGAGCACAGGGTTCTATGTTGGATATTGACTTTGGAACTTATCCTTTTGTAACGTCCTCTAATACGATTTCTTCTGGTGTTTGTAATGGTCTGGGGATTGCACCTCAGCAGGTAGGAGAAGTGATTGGGATTACCAAAGCTTACTGTACAAGAGTAGGTAGTGGCCCTTTCCCTACGGAAGAAGACAATGAAGTTGGTGAATTTTTACGCCAGGAAGGTGGTGAATTTGGTGCGACTACGGGTCGCCCGCGCAGATGTGGCTGGATTGATTTGCCGCAATTGGACTATACGATCATGCTCAATGGAGTGACTCAATTGGTGCTTACCAAAATTGACATTCTCAATAATTTTGAATCTATTCAAGCAGCTACTCATTATCACTACGATGGCAAGGATCAAAAAGAATTGCCTTTTGATTTGGTAGGAGCAGATATGAAAATGGTTTATGAAGAATTTCCAGGATGGAAATCTAGTTTGGATGGCATCAGCAATTATGATGATTTGCCAGCGAATGCAAAAGCCTTTGTTTTGGCACTCGAAAAACACTTGGGTGTTCCTATCACGATGGTTTCTACCGGACCAGAAAGAAAGAAATTGATTTTGAAAGAGATGCAAGGAATGGCGGTATAATTAGACCTTCGATAAATAAAAAGCGCACAAAAGGAATTGCTCCATTTGTGCGCTTTTTATTTTTAAAAAAATCAATACTTATTCTCTCGCAATAATAATGTACTGGTATTCCAAAGTCCGGTCATCAGATTTGATCCTCGTGTAACCCGCGGTAGCCAAATCTTGTTCCATTTCTCCAAGTGCGATCCGACTGTCTATTGGCGGCCCTGCTCCCTCCGTATACCTTTTCTTAAAATCAATCACAACGACCTTTCCATTAGGAGCCAAACCATTCATTAGGTTTTTAAAATAAGAAACCCGATTGCTAAAATAAGGAGCCGTGTTCACGATCAAGATAATATCGGCCTCATCTTTTTTTAATTTGGGATCGTCTGGCTCTACCTGACGCGTTTCTATTTTATCTCCAATCTCTTTATCTGGAAATCGTTTTTTGACATTCTCTATAAAATTGATCGCACTGGTATCAATATCCAGCGCCAAAACCTTTGCGACCTTGCTGTAAGCAGCCAGCTGAATCGAAAAATAGCCATAAGGCCCAGCTCCAATATCAGCCACCGTCTTCCCTTCCAAGTCGCCTATCTTCTGCATAACCTCAATTGGGTTTTGCCAAAGATCTCGATACAACATATAAAGATATTTCTCCCGCTCCAACTTCGACATTGATTCTGTAGAAGGAATAGCCTTTGTTGGCTCAACGACGGGATCTGTCGGATAGGGGTGTTCCGTAGTGTGCGTCTTCGTTTTTTTTATATTTGGTTCATTAGTGCAGGAAGACATGATCAAGCAGGTCATCAGCAAAAAGTACCATCCTTTTATATTCATAGAGTCATGTTTTTCTAGTCCTAAAATTAATAAAAAAAAATGCCTTAATATAGCAGTTCCTTTAAAATAGGTAAATGATAATGCCTTCTGTCCACTTATGCGGTGCCTTCCTTTAGTTCGCGCCTCCTATACTTCCTTAGGTCGGGTTTATTTAGTTCTTACAAAAATCAATCATCAAGCGTTCCATTTTCCTACGAACATCTCCAGATTTTCCTGTATAATTATTGGCAATGATGCTAAAAATCAATTCCTTCCCGCCTACGGTCGTAGCATAACCCGCATAGCTTCGCACTCTGCCCATCCCTCCGCTTTTGCCATGGATTTTACCTTCCGCTACCGTCCCTTTGAACAAATAGCGAAGGGTTCCAGATTTTCCGCCAACGGCCAGCGAACGATAGAAAAGCGATCCAATCGTTTTGTTTTTTCTGATCTGGTAAAGAAAATTGGACAGTTGAGCGCTCGTGATTCCATTGCGCGGCGAAAGGCCGCTGCCATCTTGCATAAAAAATCCATCTAAACTCAATCCCTTTGCCTTAAGTCTTTCTTCAATTACTGCGATTCCGGCCTCCGTTGTTCCAAGTGATTTTTCTTGTTGCCCAATCGCCTTCAACATCGCTTCGCAATAAATATTGACACTCTTCCTATTGGCTTCTGCTACAATGTCTTTCAATCGAGGAGAAGAGTAATTGTAAAAACTTTTGCGCTCCAAAGAACTTCCCGGAGCAGAACGCTCTAGGTTTTGATTCCCGGTTCTTTCCTCCTCCAAAAGAGAACTCGCTCCTGCGGTACAATCAATCCCTTTTTTATCCAAAGAACGCATCAGCTCATAAGCAGCAAAAAATGGTGGATCAGGAATAGAACCTTTCACCTTGAATACGCCAGTACCTACCGGAATGGTTCCTCGTACAAAACGAGTATAACTATAGGGCCCTCCAAAAATGTAAGCTTGATCACCACTCCCCTTTTCCGCAGATTTCATTTCATTCAACAAGAGCAGATTTGGAATCTCTGGTTCTGTTTTTAAGATATCCGGCATTGCTCCCAATTTTGATTTTTGTTGGAGGTGTAAAAAATATAAATTCTCCTGCAAATTGAGTCCCCATGCACCAGAGCCATAATAATTGCCAAGGTCTTCCCAAGGCCAACTCGCCACACAAGCGGCTCCATTAAAGTAGCTGGCATCACCAATTATTTTTCCTTCAATTCTTTTGATCCCATGTGCTTCTATCGCTTGTGCCCATTTGGCTAAAACTACCTCTAATTTTTCTGCCTTTTCAAAATGATGAGAACCTAAGGTAGGATCGCCTTTGCCTTTGATGTACAAATTGCCCCGCAATACGCCTTGTGCATCAATACTGCCGTCGTGTTCTAAACTAGTTACAAATTGAAAGTCTTCACCAAGTACTTCCAAAGCCATCGCTGTGGTAATTACTTTTAAAGTAGAAGCGGGAATCAGACTTAAATGTGGATTATGGCTGGCGACCAAATTGCCCGTATTCTTTTCTACTACGCTGATGCTAATCCCTGCAGGAGCAAATTGTGGATCCTTTACAAAGGTTTGGATGGCGTTTTGAAGAGACGATTGGCCCACTAAGGATAGCGAAGCTAAAAAGAGCATACAAAAGAGCAAGAATCTGTTCATAGTTATCATTTAAAGAAAAATCTAAAATTGAAGTAGTTTAAAACTAAAAAATAAGTTCTTTGTAAAGGTAAGTAGTTCTAAACTTTTCCCTGGCCAAATTGTCTAGTTTAGGTACCTTCTTGGAAAAGAACTCGTAATCACAAAAGTATTCACTCGAATTCACACTATGTCGCAAAGTAATATTTCCTGGTTATTCAAAATGGCTTGGCGGGACAGTCGCCGCAACCGCGGTCGTCTGCTTCTTTTTATCTCTTCCATCATCCTTGGGATTGCTGCTTTGGTGGCCATTAATTCTTTTAGTGAAAACCTACATCGAGATATCAACAAAGAAGCCAAAACCCTATTGGGTGCAGATTTGGTCATCGAAGGCAATCAACCTGCACCAGATTCTATCTTGCATACTTTCGATAGCATAGGCGTAGAACCTTCGACTAATGTGATCTTTATTTCCATGGTTTTGTTTCCGGAAAATGGCAATAGTAGAATGGCGGTTATCAATGCCCTGGAAGGAGACTTTCCTTTTTATGGCAATTTCAATACGGAACCTAAAACAGCCGCCCAAAGTTTTCGCGATGGTGCTCCTAAAGCCTTGGTCGATAAAAGTCTGATGACTCAGTTTAAGGTAAAAAATGGCGATACCGTCAAAATTGGCGATCAATATTTTACCGTGGAAGGAAAACTAAATGCCATGCCAGGGCAAGCACAAATTTCTTCTACCATCGCTCCTAGTATTTATATTCCTCAAAAATATTTAAGCGCTACCAATTTAGTACAAACCGGTAGCCGTTTAGAGTATAAATATTTTTTCAAACTTCCCGATGCGATCAATGCCGATACTTTAATGGCCAGCATCCGACCTGCCTTAACCAAAGCGACCATGCGGGGCAGTACGGTAGAAAGCCGACGAGAAGCAATTGGCCAAGCTTTTGACAATATGAATAGCTTTCTTAGCTTGGTTGGATTTATTGCGCTCTTGCTGGGATGTATTGGAGTGGCCAGTGCCGTTCATATTTATATTCGAGATAAAATTTCTATTGTGGCCATACTCCGCTGTTTAGGAGCTAGTGGTAGACAAGCTTTTTTGATTTATCTGATCCAAATTGCGGTCATGGGGCTGGTTGGTTCTGCCATTGGAGCCGTCTTGGGAAGTTTATTGCAAAAAGCCATTCCTTTGGTTTTAGGCGACTTCTTACCCGTTGCTGGCGTGAGCAATTTTGTTTCCTGGTCAGCCATTGCACAAGGAGTGATTACCGGTACGGCCATTGCTATTTTATTCGCTTTGTTGCCTTTGCTAGCGATCCAGGGTATTTCTCCCCTTCGCGCCCTAAGAGCTTCTTTTGAAGAAAACAAAACACCCGCCATGGCTTGGGCGGTTTATCTGGCAATCTTCGCTTTTGTTTTTGGATTCTCTTATGTACAAACGGGTGGAGGCATTACTTCCTTATTGTTTCCAGTCGGTATCGGATTCGCTTTTCTTTTATTGGCCGGAGCGGCTAAATTATTGATCTGGTTGGTCAAAAGATTTTTCCCGACCAATAGCAGTTATGTGGTCCGCCAAGGGGTAGCCAATTTATTTCGTCCCAATAATCAAACTTTAATCTTAATGATTTCTATTGGTTTAGGAACCACCTTGATTACGACGCTTTTCTTTACTCAAGATTTATTGCTTAGTCAAATTCGTTTATCCGGAAGTGGTGCGCAGCCCAATATGATTCTTTTCGACATCACGCCCGAGCAGAAAGAAGGCATCAAGCAATTGGCGACTTCCAATGATTTACCCATCATACAAGACGTTCCGATTGTAACGATCCGCGTAGAAAACATCAAGGGAATCACCAAGCAAGAAAATGCACTAGACACCATCAATGGTCGCAAGGGATGGGTTTTTCGCAGGGAGTACCGCGTCACCTATCGCGATACCCTTTCCAGTTCCGAAACCCTGGTCAAAGGCGAACCATTTCCTGGAAATCCTCGCAATGAAGATGGCGCTATCTATATTTCTTTGGCAGAAGATATTGCCGAAGATTTTAAAGTAGACCTTGGAGACGAGATGGTTTTCAATGTCCAGGGAGCTTTGATGAAAGGAGTGGTTCACAATATTCGGGAAATTGATTGGAAGCGAATGCAGACTAATTTTTTCGTACTCTTTCCATCTGGTATTTTAGAAAAAGCTCCTCAATTTAATGTCTTGGTTTCCCGGACAGAATCGGAAGAGCAATTGGCTAGCTTCCAACAAGTTCTGGTTCAAAACTATCCCAACGTCAGTCTCGTCGATTTGACCAGCGTACTAAAATCTGTAGACCAAGTGCTCAGTAAAGTTTCTTTTGTGATTCGCTTTATGGCTTTCTTTAGCATTCTTACCGGGCTTTTGGTTTTGATTAGTTCTGTTGTTTTGAGTAAATACCAACGGATTCGGGAAAGTGTTTTGCTTCGTACTTTGGGAGCCCAAAGTCGACAAATTTTATACATCAATGCATTGGAATATTTCTTACTTGGTTCTTTAGCCGCACTGACTGGATTGCTCTTGTCTATTGTAGGAAGTTTTCTATTGGCTACCTTTCTTTTTGAAATTCCTTATGCGCCAGCGTGGGGTTCTATCTTCTTTGTTATTTTTAGCATTACGCTCTTGACGGTGGTGATTGGATTATTGAATAGTCGGGATATTTTGCGGAAGCCGCCTTTGGAGGTTTTGCGGGCGGAGGTTTAGGGACGATGGAATCTTCGCTGC
>CALLVY010000791.1 GCA_938015925.1 uncultured Saprospiraceae bacterium | reverse complement strand
TTGAGGTCAATGGCACCGGTCCTTTCTTAGTCAATGGACAACCTCATGCTGGTGGCATTTTTATTTCCGATCCGATAACGAGTGGTGATCCTTATTCTTTCCTTGTAGAAAGTAACGGATCTTGCCCTCAAAGTACTACTATTTCTGGTTTACTAACCTGTACTTGCACACCAGTAACTACAGATCTTGGACTCTTCGAATTATGCCCAGGCGACTGTTACACCCTTCCGCAAAATGGACAAGATTATTGTACCGCTGGAAACTACGACATCATCGTTCCCAATCCAGTTGACAATTGTGAGGATCATTTCCTTTTTGAAATTATAAGTTTAAATCCTAGCATGGTAGACATTGCAAATGTGATGGAAACCTGTACCGCAAATAATGATTTCTATTCCATAACTTTTGAAATTAGCGGCACTGCTCCTTTCTTAGTCAATGGACAATCTCATCCTGGCGGTATTTTTACTTCCAATCCAATCCCGAGTGGCGATCCTTATTCTTTCACGGTTGAAAGCACAGGACCTTGTCCTCAAAGTAACATCACTTCGGGTTCCTTCACTTGTGTCTGTACGCCAGTTACGACAGACCTTGGGCTAATCGAATTATGCCCTAATGATTGCTTTACGCTTCCGCAAAATGGACAAGACTATTGTGCCGCTGGAAATTACGATATCATCGTTCCCAATCCAGTCGACAATTGTGAAGATCATTTTCTTTTTGAAATCGCAAACTTAAATACGGACGTATTTAACCTCACCAATATAGGAGAAAACTGCACTGTAGATAATGATTTCTATATCGTAACTTTTGATATCAATGGCACTGGCCCCTTCTTGGTCAATGGACAGACTCATACCGGTGGCCTTTTCGCTTCTGATCCGATACCAAGTGGCGATCCTTATTCTTTCACGATAGAAAGTACAGGACCTTGTCCGCAAAGCAGTACCATCTCAGGTTCTTTTACTTGTCCTTGTACTCCACTCATTACAGACCTTGGGCTCTTTCAGTTATGCCCCGGAGATTGTTTTACACTTCCGCAAAATTTACAAGATTATTGTACGGCAGGAAGTTATGACATCATCGTAATTAATGCCATCGATAATTGTGAGGATCACTACCTCTTCCAATTGGAAGAATTAAACATGGATATCCTAGACCTTACAAATGTAGTAGAAACTTGTTCCACTGATAATAGTTCCTACACCGTATCATTTGAGATCAATGGAACTGCTCCATTCTTAGTAGAAGGACAAGCTCATCCTGGCGGCACTTATACTTCCAGTCCGATAGTGAGTGGCGATCCTTATTCCTTTACGGTAGAAAGCAGCGGCTCTTGTCCGGTAACAGAAAATATTTCTGGAAGTTTCACTTGTCCGAATTGTGTACCAGCGGTAATTGAATTAGGGACCATGGATCTTTGTGCCGGAGAATGCTTTCCTTATAACGGAACTACTTACTGTACTCCGGGGCTTACCGAAGTGGAAATTTTAAATACAGATGGCTGTATCGACACTCATCGTTTCACCCTTAATTTTGTCAATGCGAGTACGCCAAGTACCAGTAATCCGACCGAACTATGTGATGTAACTTTTAGCACCTATACGGTGAGCTTTACGATACAAGGAACCCCTCCATTTTTCGTCGATGGGAACCCGCTTTCAGGAAGTGTTGATTTCTTTCAATCCAGCCCGATTTTAAGTGGCTCTAGTTATTTATTTGAAGTCGAACATTCAGGTCCTTGTGCAGCCCCCATCATCATTCAAGGTACATTCAGTTGTCAGGCAGCCTGTTCTAATTCTGCAGGTTCTTTGAGAGATAATTTTGATTATCTATGCGAAACGCAGGAAGTCCAGATTACTCATAATGACAATGAAGTTTTGGGCACTGATGACCTTCTGGAGTTTATTTTATTCCAGGGAGTAGATCCTATGAGTGGTCAAATACTTGAACGAAATACCAATGGCATTTTTGCTTTCAATTCTAACTTCATGAGTTTTGGTACTCCTTATCAGATCATAGCAGTCGTTGGAAATCAAGTTGGTGGAGAAGTTAACTTACAAGACAACTGTCTCGATATTTCCAATCAGGTAACGGTCACCTTTTACGAACTCCCAGTTCTTTTGACAGGACAAACAGAGGACAAAATCCTCACCTGTAAGGAACCCGTAATCAACTTATCGACTAGTGTCGGTGGCGGAAGTGGTCAATGGAGATTCCAATGGATAGGAAACGGCGCCAGTTCCGATTCTACCAGTATAAGTGTGCAGATGCCAGGAGTTTATTATTTCACCGCTACTGATTTAGTAACGGGTTGTAATACGGTCGATTCTGTAAAAGTTTTAGAAAATAAAGTATTCCCAATCATTGATGTTCAACCCGTACTTGCTCTGGATTGTGCCACTGATCGAGTTATTTTAGACGCTAGTAATTCCGAACAAGGCCCTCCGTTTGAATTTACCTGGTCTACAACTACCGGTCAATTTTCAAATCCACCAAGCACCTTGCTTCCTGAAGCCACTGCTGCCGGAACTTATATCCTTCAGATCACCAATACCACTTCAGGATGTGTTTCTGAAAGAGTCATTGAAGTGACTGACTTGGAAGATGAATTGGCTTTGGTGGATCTTGAAATCCAGCAACTCTTATGCAATGGAAACAATAATGCCGCGATCAATATCCTGGAGGTCATCGGTGGTAATCCTGAGTACCAATATACTTTTGATGGTTTTGACTATGGCGACCAAAGTAGCTTTGAAAACCTAGAAGTAGGAAACTATGAATTACACATCGAAGATAGCAAGGGATGTACTTTGGATACTATCATTGCGATAACAGAACCGGATGCTATGGATCTCGGTCTACAAGAAACCTATGTGGTCATTATGGGAGAACCATTCCAAATAACGGTCAATCCTAATTTCGAACTCAACAACATCGAATGGACCGATCCAAATGGTGAAGTCATCAATTCCGAAACCGATTTAAACACCTTCTTTAGTCGAACGACGACCGTTTATATAGAAGCCACCGATATCAATGGTTGCCAAATCAATGAGCAAATTTCAATCAGTGTTCCTGAATCAAACAACCTGGTATTTATCCCGAGTGCCTTCTCGCCGAATAATGATTTTAATAATGATCAATTAGAGATCTTCACACATCCTAGTGTGGCGCTTATCCAATCTTTTAAAATTTACTCTCGCTGGGGAGACTTGGTTCACGGTTGTGAAAACGTTCAGCCTGATCTTGGAGGAAATAGTGCTTGCTCTTGGGATGGTCAACTTAAAGGACGATCATTAGATCCAGCAGTATTTGTTTATATCCTAGAGATAAAATTGATTAATGGTACTGAAAAAGTGCTTACCGGAGATGTGATGATCATTCGCTAAACAAGTGAATGGAAACGATTGAGGTTCTCCATCAAAGCTTCCTATTGAATAACAGAAACAATTAAATAGTTTTTTTTAAGCCTCCTGTCATTAGTTTGACAGGGGGCTTTTTGCTAAATACATGGTAAAATAAATTCTAGCCCTTTCTGATGATGCCCTTTTGCATTACTCTTCCTACTGTCTTCGATTATTCCAAAATTCTCATCTCAAAACAACAAATAACTTTTTATTTTTCTAACTTTATCCTGAACAATACAAACTTACAACATGGAAGATTTAAGCAATTTAATACGGAAGGTCGCTCAATACCAGGAAATCCTGGGAAATACTCAAAAATATCGGGAGGCCTGGAAAAGCAGTTTAAAACAAAATATCCTCGATTTACTAGAGGCAATGATCAAAGAGACTGGCCTGGAAGCCAAAATCAATAAAAAGGAAGAAGTAGAAAATTTAGAAGCTTTGGTACTTTCTTTGGGACAAGCTCGAAGTGGTATTTTTGAAAGAGTCAATTCTGATGTACAAAGACACCTAATCAAACATAATGGATCGCTAGTCTATCAACAACTATTCAACGGAAAAATAATGGTGATGATCACCTATCCGATGATTGAAGGTTATGGAGAACCTCGTCCACCACTCACCGTTGGTATCTACCGCCCGGAAGAATTGAAGCCTCCTTTTATTCTTCGACACATGGAAGGCTTTATTAAAGAAATCACCGTCTGGGAAGATTATGATGACGATGAGCCAAGTCAGCAAACTATTGGTTTCAATATGAATTTTATTGATCCGGTAAAAGAAGAATAAGACCCTTTATTGAAACAATTATTTGAAAACACTTCGCTGATTTTTAAACCCGGCAAGAAAGCATTTCAAGTAAACCCAAAAAGGGGATGTATTTGCTGGATAGAATTTATTCAACAAATAAATCCCCTTTTTTAATTCAAACTTTTCTCCTTCGACCTCTAATACACTCCCTCAAGCTCCTTACTTAAGCAGATGATCAAAATTTTTAGTATTTCTCTCTGACAAAAAACTATCTTTATTTATGAAAATCAATGGTCAAGCTTTTAGAACAATCTGGCTAAAAGATGGAGATTCAACTTGTGTGCAAATAATCGATCAACGTTTTTTGCCCCATCGTTTTGTTATTGAAGACCTGCACAATGTCGCAGAAGCAGCTGATGCCATTCGAGAAATGCATGTACGAGGTGCTCCGCTTATCGGAGCTACGGCAGCTTTTGGAATGTACCTGGCCTGCCTGGAAGCCAAGGATAAAAAGGACAAGCAGCAATGGCTCCACCAAGCAGCACAACTTTTAAAATCGACGCGTCCTACTGCAGTCGATCTGGCTTGGGCGGTAGATCGCCAATTAGCGATCTTAGCCAATCATTCCGACCTGCCAAACAAAATTGACCATAGCCTCGCAGAAGCACAAAACATATGTACCCTCAGCGTAGAAGCCTGTTTGGATATTGGAAAAAATGGTCTCGCGATTATCCAACAATTGCATACGCAAAAAAAAGACGCTCCGATAAATATTCTTACGCATTGTAATGCTGGCTGGCTCGCCTGTGTTGATCATGGAACGGCTACCGCCCCCATCTATGCGGCACACGATAGCGGCATTCCGGTACACGTATGGGTGGACGAGACGCGCCCCCGAAACCAAGGCGCCAGGTTGACCGCCTGGGAATTACAGCAGCATGGCGTTCCACATACCATTATTGCCGACAATACTGGAGGACACTTGATGCAACACGGAATGGTAGATATGGTAATCGTAGGAAGTGATCGAACGACTCGCTGTGGAGATGTAGCGAATAAAATCGGCACCTACCTAAAAGCACTCGCTGCGAAAGACAATGACATCCCTTTTTACGTAGCGCTTCCTTCTTCTTCTATCGACTGGAAACTTCGAGATGGGCTTAAAGAAATCCCTATCGAACAAAGAGGAGATGAAGAGGTCAAATACATCCAGGGCATGGAAGGAGGAGAACTCAAATCAGTATTGCTTAGCCCTGCGGAAAGTCCGGCTGCAAATTTTGGTTTTGATGTAACGCCTGCTCGCCTGGTGACGGGATTGATTACGGAACGTGGCGTTTGTGGAGCTACAGAAAAAGAGCTTATCCAACTTTTCCCAGAACATTAAATAATTTTGTCTTTATGCAGGAGGAAGGTTATATCAAATTTCAAAGCCGTTGGACTCAAAAAGCCCCCTTGCCTTATGCAGTGATCCAAGAACTTCTTCTTTGGCGGCAAAAAATGTATCAGCATCATTTGCTAGGAGCTTATCCTGATGGGATTGGTTTTGGAAATATTAGTCAGCGGTATCAAGAAAACCAATTTCTCATTAGCGGTTCTGCTACGGGCAATTTTCCGAAGCTCGGTCCGCAACACTTTTCCTTAGTAAGTGATTTTGACATTGCCAAAAACCTGGTCATTTGTGAAGGGCCTATCATCGCTTCTTCTGAATCGTTGAGCCATGCGGTGATTTATCAAGAATGCCCGGAAGTCAATGCGGTTATCCACATTCATCATATGGATTTGTGGGAAAAATGGAAACACCAATTGCCAACTACCGACGAATCAGCGACCTATGGTACGCCAGAGATGGCTAGAGAAATCATTCGATTATTAAAAGAAAGCAGCGTACGAGAAAAGGAAAAAATATTTGTAATGGCTGGTCACCAAGAAGGACTGATTGCATTTGGAAACGATCTTGAAGAAGCAGGAGTACTCAATTTAAAACTCATCGATATTTTATAATACTAATCGCCAAACATGAAATTTTCAACGCCCTTATTTTGTTCTTTTTCCTTCATCGCTTTTCTTTTATTTTTTCCGATAAAAGAATACACGATGAATCCGACAGAAGCTAGTTTCGATCATGGTGTGGCCTCTGGCGACCCATTAAGTGATCAAGTCATCATCTGGACAAAGCTTACTGCTGACAAAGAGACCGTACTCGTTACTTACAAAGTAGCCACCGACCCAGCAATGAAAAACGTTTTTCAAATGGGCAAAGAATTCGCTCTTGCCGAAAATGACCATACCCTAAAAGTTGATTTAAAAGGATTAAAACCTGCCAGTACTTACTACTACCAATTTGAATGCGAAGGTGCCCAATCGGTAATCGGCAGAACCAAAACACTTCCTAGTGGATCGGTAGACCAAGTCAACTTGGCGATTGTCAGTTGCAGTAATTTTGAATGGGGTTATTTTAATCCACTTGCCGCATTGGCTAAGCGAGATAGTATTGATGCAGTACTTCATCTCGGTGATTATATTTACGAGTACCAAATTAGTGGTTATGGAGACACGACCATTGGTCGCCTGCATGAGCCTCCCTACGAAATTGTGAGCTTACAAGATTATCGTACGCGCTATGCTCAGTACAGAAGAACTGCTGCTTTCCAAAAAGTACATCAAATGCATCCCTTTATTACCGTTTGGGATGATCATGAAATTGCCAATGACGCTCATGTAGAGGGCGCGCAAAATCATCAGGCAGAAGAAGGAGCTTACCAAGACCGCAAAGCAGCGGCTCGCAAAGCTTACTTCGAATGGATGCCGATTCGGGAAAACGCGGACAAGGTCTATCGAAAATTTCAATTCGGCGAATTGGTTGATCTATTGATGTTGGATGAAAGACTGGCAGGGCGAACCGAACCCGTAGAAAGCATCGACGATCCCAATTATCAAAATGCAGATAGAACAATACTTGGCAGTGAACAAAAGGAATGGTTTCTTACGGAATTAAAAAACTCAAAAGCACAATGGAAAATCATTGGCAATCAAGTGATCTTTTCTGATTTGCGCTTTGGAGAGATCTTCCCCAAACGCCCATTGAACCTCGATGCCTGGGATGGTTATCCTTACGAGAAAAAAAGCGTTCTTGATTTCCTCAAAACTCAGCAAATAAAAAATGTCATTTTCACCACTGGAGACACTCACTGTTCCTGGGCATTCGAAACACCAACAAGTGTGGAAGATTATCAGCTAAAAGGAGCGGCGGCAAATGTAGCCGTTGAGTTTGGAACCACGAGTATTTCTTCTGGAAATTACGACGAGTATACCACAATGGATACCGTACAGTTTGCTCAAGGTCTTTACCACAAAAACAACCCACACCTAAAGTATGTCAACCTCCATGATCACGGTTATCTCCTACTCCGTATTCGCAAAGAAGTCAGCGTGGCCGAATGGTATTATGTACCAGGTTTGCGAACACCTGGCGACGAGGAAAAACTGGGTAAAAGAATAAAAGTAAAATCTGGTAGCGCCGAATTAATTCTGGAAAAAGAAATCTCCAAAAACGACGGTATGGACTAAAAAAAATCTTAAAAATCCTTAAAAATCCTCTTTTCAAAGCTGTTTTTTGTAAAAAAAGCCAACTAAAACCCTTGATTTTAAAGGCCAAAGCCGCTTTTTACATTATTTTTTTCTGTAATCTGGCATCATATTATTTTAGACGTTATATTTGTATAGTAACTAGTGCCATCAATTAATGTAGCTTGTTAGTCCTTTTCGATCTACTTTGTTATTATTTTTTTTTGTCACTCTTCCCTAATTTCTTAATTTTTTTTGTAATGAACATTTTTGTAGCAAAGCTCAACTTCGACACCAACGAAGATACTCTTCGAATTGCTTTCGAAGGTTATGGTGAAGTTGACACCGTAAAAATTATTATGGACAAATTCTCTGGCCGATCAAAAGGTTTTGGATTTGTTGAAATGCCTAACGATGATGAAGCACAAAATGCTATCGACGGGCTGAATGACCAAGATTTAGATGGCCGTACTATTGTAGTAAAAAAAGCTGAACCCCGTGAGAACAGACCTAGAGGTGGTGGTTACAACCGCGGTGGCGGCGGAGGCGGTGGTTATAACCGTGGCGGCGGCGGCGGTGGCGGTAATTATAACCGATACTAGTACTTTCCATTTACATGGAATAGAAACCTCGACTCGGACTTCCTTGTCGGGGTTTTTATTTTAAAAGATTCGTAGAAAAAATTCCAAAAAAACGCCATTGCTGTAACCAGAGCAATGGCGTTTTTTTTTCAAGCGCAACAATTTACATTTTCTGAATTTTTCGAAGCACGGTATTCCCCGTTCGATCTGTCGCGCGTAGCAAGAAGACTCCGGCAGGAAGTGCTTTTAAATCAATCGAAGTTTTATCGCCTGGAAAAAGAAGCAAAGGTCTGCCCAGCAAGTCAATGATTTCTATTTGTGCCAAGGCGGTTTCAGAACGTAGAAACAATTCTTCTTTTATCGGATTCGGAAAAGACTTTAAAGCAAAAGCAGGAGTGGCTTCTTTAAGGCCTACTGGATTGTTGGCAGTATTTTCATAAAATCTAAAATTACCTGCTTCTGCTTCAGAGCACATCAAGTCAATATCCTTATCATTGTCAATATCTACTAAAGTGATAAAAGCAATATCGTTCAATGGTGTATCGCTAATGCCAAATGGATTGGATACGGGGTCGGCAAATTGAGGCGCAGATACGGTTCCGGTATTTTTAAAGTAAAACATCTCTCCATATTCATTAACGGTCAAAACATCTACATCGCCATCGAAATCCATATCGCTGATCGTCGGTAAATTATAATCTTCTAAATACTGCAAGCCAAATGGATTTTTAACGGGAGTGGTAAATTCAGGAGCAGTAGCAGTCCCTACATTTTCGAAATACACAAAATTCCCATAATCAATTCCAGATTCTCCTGACAGTAAATCCAGATCTCCATCATTGTCAAAATCTGCAAAATTGGGAGTCCCTGCATAAGCGACATCGGTCAAATTAAAAGGGTTGAATACGGGAGTGGCGAAAGTTGGATTTACGACGCTACCTGTATTTTCATAAAAATAAAAAAAACCATATTCATCACAAGCCATTAGGTCTTGATCGCCATCACTATCCAGGTCGGCAAAGCGGGGAATAATGGCAAAAGTATTCTCTCCTAATCCGAATGGATTCACCTGTGCGACAGCAAAATTTGGTACTTCGGGAGTCCCTATATTTTCTAGATAAAAAAAGACCGAAGGTTGGTCATATTCTTCAGGAGGTAAATTCACCAACATATCCGTATCTCCATCACCATCCAGATCCGCAAAAGTAGAAGGTACAAAAGCAGGAATTGGGGTTAAGTTAAAAGGATTGGTGACTTGTGGTCCCAAAAATTGAGCATGAGTAGGATTACTCGAAGCCAAACCCAAAAGGATGGCTGCTGCGCCTAATGCTTTGCAAAGGCCTCTATTGGAAATTATCTGCGAAGTGCCTGTTAAGATATTTTTCATCTTTACAGAAAGTCGTTTTAGCTTATTCGTCCATTGACCTCCTGTGGCAAGCAAGCCTTTTCGGATTTGCTTGGCTATAAATTTCACCTGCCGTCTTTTACGTGCAAAAGAATAACTTTTCATATTTTTTGAATTTTTGTTAACATAAAATTACCATTTTTATACCTCACTCGCAAAGTATATATTCCTGACTGGAAATCTGCTAAAACAATCGTATTTCCTATAGCTTGAAAAACCTCAAGTCTTCGCCCCAATAAGTCGAAGACTTCTATCTGATCTATTTCTTCCGCTGTCCGAATCACCAATTTATCTTGTACAGGATTTGGAAAAACATCGAGGTCAAAAGCGGGAGTGATCTCTTTGAGACCAACGGGATTGTTCGCCGAATTCTCATAAAATTTTCCAACCCCATAACCATCAAGAGCAAATATATCCAAATCGCCATCATTGTCTATATCAAACAATTCCGGTATCAAAACATTAGCTTCCGAATCAGATACAAAACCAAAAGGGTTGGTGACGGGTGATGCAAATTGAGGCGCAGTAGGAGAACCTGTATTTTCAAAGTACACTACATTGCCATCCGCTACTCCCGAGATAATATCCAGGTCGCCATCCTCATCTAGATCTCCAAGGGAAGGAATATTAAAACCATTGGTAAGGACTAAACCAAATGGGTTGGCCACGGGGGTGGCAAAGGTAGGAGCATTTGATGTTCCAATGTTTTGAAAAAACATAATTTTCCCATATTGCTTATCTGCCACTTCATTAAAGTAAGCCGTTCCTGCAATCAAATCAAAATCGCCATCCGCATCAAGGTCCGCAAAGACAGGAGAAGAGAAATAGACCACACTATCTAAGCTAAATGGATTAACTCGCAAATTGCTAAATTCTGAAACACTTGCAGTACCAATATTTTCATAAAAATAAAACGCCCCATAATAGGAACCGCTTAACAAATCCTGATCCCCATCAGCATCTAAATCTGCAAAAGCAGGCATGCTGAAATAATTTTCCAAAGGGATCATTGTACCAGAAGGGTTTGCTATCGGCTTTCCAAAAACGGGTGTTTCCAAGGTCCCCGTATTCTCAAAAGCCAGAAAATTGGATTGGTAATTCGAATACACATTCTTATCTCCATATTGACCAACAAAGAGATCCAGGTCGCCATCTGCATCTAAGTCTACAAGGGTGGGAAAGGCGTAATCATGGATGGTATCGAGTCCGAAGGGCGTACTTTCTGGGAAGGCAAAATTTTGTGCTCTTGCCGCAGGGCTTATCCCTAAACCAAATAGAAAGACGGCGGTGCCTAATACTTTGCGAAATCCTCTTCTGGAAATAAGCTGTGGAGATGCATCCAAGATATTTTTCACCTTTACAAAAAGTCGTTTTAATTTATTGGTCCACTGGCCTCCTGAAGCATGGATTCCTTTTCGGATTTGCTTGGCTAAAAATTTTACCTGGCGTCTTTTACGTGCAAAAGAATAATGCTTCATGGTTTTTATTTTTTGCGTAAAGTCCCATTTATATTTTTTTCAAAAAAAATGCTTGAATACAAAGCATAGGTATTCAAGCATTAAAGTAGTTAAGTATGATAAAACACTACTATAGTTTTTGAATTTTCCTCACTACAAAATTACCTTTTTTATCCCTTACTCGCAAAGTATAAATGCCAGAATGGAGATGCCCCAAAGCGATGGCATTTCCTGCTGGCTGAAGAATATCAAGTGTCCGTCCCAATAGGTCGATGACTTCTACTTGATCTATTTCTTCCTCCGTCCGAATCACCAATTCGTTTTGAACTGGATTTGGGAAAACCTCGAGTTTAAAAGCGGGCGCAAGCTCTTTGACACTAACAGGGTTCTTAGCGGTATTTTCAAAAAACTTTCCAATGCCATAGCCTTCAAAAGCAAATAAATCTATATCGCCATCTAAATCTATATCCGCCAGTTCTGGAATAAAGACATTCTCCGCCGTATCAACGACAATACCAAAAGGATTCATCAAGGGTGTCGCAAATTGAGGTCCGGTCACAGAACCAGTATTCTCAAAGTACTTTATGTTTCCATAATATTCTCCCACTACAACATCCAGGTCGCCATCGCCATCGACATCTCCAGCCGAAGGAATATTAAAATTTAGCGTAGCACTCAAACCAAAAGGATTGGTGACTGGCGTAGCAAAAGAAGGAGCATTTGGTGTTCCTATATTTTGGAAAAACACAAAATTACCATATCGAACTTCAGTAAGTTCATTATATAAAATCTCTCCTGCAAGCAAATCATAATCACCATCACCATCTAAATCTACCAACTCTGGGAAAGAATAAGAAGACACACTATCTAAACCAAAGGGATTAACCTGGGGGTTATCAAATGCTGGGTTGCTTGCTGTTCCGATATTTTCATAATAATAAAACTCACCATAGTTGGCTCCTCCCATCAAATCTTGATCGCCATCGCCATCCAAATCGGCAAAGGTCGGCATGCTAATATAGTTATCAACCGTGACTCTCGAACCAAAAGGATTGGCGATCGGAGCGCTTAAAACAGGATTTGATGCGGTACTTGTATTTTCAAAAAACAGAAAATTAGACTCGTAAACCGAATACGCGCCCTCTTCTCCATACTGTCCTGCAAAAAGATCTAAATCGCCATCTGCATCCAAATCCACAAAAGCAGGGAAAGCATAATAATTGATGGTATCTAATCCAAAAGGCAGGCTTTCTGGCAAAGCAAAATTTTGTGCGGCAGCGGGAGTACTCATTCCCAAACCAAATAAGACGGCGGCAGCACCTAAGGCTTTACGCAGTCCTCTATTAGAAATCACTTGGGGAGCGATTTTCAAAATATCTTTCATCTTTTCAGAAAGTCGTTTTAGCTTATTCGTCCATTGACCACCTGATACAAGTAAGCCTTTCCGAATTTGTTTGGCCAAGAATTTTACTTGGCGTCTTTTACGGGCAAAAGAATAATTTTTCATATTTTTTTTCTTTTTTGAATAAGGTCACTCTTAAAATTTTGTTTTACAAAAAAGTGCTTGAATACAAAGGATAGGTATTCAAGCACTTAATGGAAGTATTTAAAAATTTAGAGTGATAAAATACTACTATAGTTTTTGAATTTTTCTCACTACAAAATTACCATTTTTATCCATCACCCGCAAGGTGTACACTCCTGAATAAAGATGCGCTAAAGCAATCGTATTTCCTACAGGATGGAGAACATCAAGTGTTCGGCCCAATAGGTCGATGACTTCTACCTGATCTATTTCTTCCTTTGTCCGAATCACCAATTGGTCTTGAACTGGATTTGGAAAAACGTCGAGCTCAAAAGCCGGGGCGACTTCTTTGACACTAACGGGATTCAAAACCGTATTTTCATAAAAGTGCCCAACACCATCATCATCAAAAATAAATAAATCTAGGTCTCCATCACTATCTATATCAGCCAGATCCAGAATCGAAAGATCGGCATCGGGATTGACTACAATACCAAAAGGATTGGAGATTGGTGCAGCAAAAGCTGGAGCAGTTGCCGTTCCTGTATTTTCAAAATAAACGACCTTTCCATAATATTCTCCCGCAATAATATCCATATCTCCATCATCATCTATATCTCCAGCGGCGGGGATATTAATACTATAAACAGCACTTAAACCAAAAGGATTGGTGACTGGTGCAGCAAAAGCTGGAGCAGTTGCGGTTCCTGTATTTTCGAAAAACACAAAATTGCCAT
>CALLVY010000790.1 GCA_938015925.1 uncultured Saprospiraceae bacterium | reverse complement strand
GAAAAAGGTGGAAGTTTAATTCTGGATATTAATATTGAATATCGAATCGCCAATTTTGAATAATGATTTTGACGAAAAATCGCGAATTCGTGGAGAAGTATTGGTTCATCAATGATTAATTAAACTAAACCATTGCATTGACCGTCCCAATCAATATTCGATATTTGGCTAATGAATATTGAACATTTCCTTTTCTATCTTTTTCTGAACACTCCTAATTGGCAAATGAATATTGAAGATTTCCTTTTCTATTTTTTTCTGAACACTCCTACTCTGAAGTAACCAATGAAACCAAAATACTAATTCTTGAAGACCAGGAATTGGAAACAACGAGAATGTTCACTGAACTAAATCATTAATTCAATGCTTCGGCTTTAGGTCACAAAATCAATAAAAATTACCTTTACAAAAAAGAGACGCCCTTCTTCTTTTCCTTCCTGCAAAATCAAAATCTAATTCTTCCAGATAAAAAACCTTTTAAACTATGGGAAAAACCTAGGTTTTCATTAAACAATTCTTCAACAATCATTTTTTCGTATTAAAAAGAAGACGCAGGTATTAAAAAATGCGGTTACAGTTTTACCCCTCACAAATAAAAAATATCCAAAGGTTTATTGATATTGTTCAGGAATGAGAGAGAAATAAGTTCTTTACAAAAAAAAGTACCCCCTACGATACCTTATAACTCCTCTCCTTCTCTTCCCCACTTAAGACTCCCACAATCAAATTAAAAATCTGATTACTCCCCCAGCAGTAGCTTCCCCAATTCCCCTTTTCTTTAAACACAAAAATTAAGCTCTCCCATCCCCCACTTTTCCCCTCATTGCTATTTCATTTCGCCTAAACAAATAAATAAATGAGTAATTCTCTACGTAAAGCTGAAGCTAACCAACCCCAAGAATCCATCCCCGATATATGGTTCTTTCTATTTGCCATGCTACTGGTTCTCTTTAGTAGCACAAAATCCAATGCACAAAGCATCAATTTTAACAATGCAGTCCCAGCAAGCCTAATGGTTTGTGCTTCGGATGAAACCTTTACTGTAGCGTTCACCAATAATACCGGATCAACGCTTAATAGTGTTTCTCTGAATGTTGATTTTCCAAATGGGGTAAAATATGCATCTGGCAGCTTGGTAGAAACGTCCTCCTTTAATGTACAGGAGCAAAATATCAGCAATCTATCAGCTGTTGTTTTTTCCATGAATAATATCCCAGTTGGAGGCGTAGTCAATTTTAATATCAATGCAAGCGCTGCCTTCGCAGCCTTTGAAGCCCAAAACAACAGTACGGTTTTCCTCAATACCATCACTGTCCAACACAGTGGCGGCTCCGCCTTTGAGGAAACCGACTCCTATAATATTTTGTATCCTGCCTTATCAGTTACCGATGTAAATCCAATGTCTGCCAGCGTTTTTGTTGGACAGACTTTTACGCGTACCGTAACTATTGTCAATGGTGGATATGGCTCTCTTTCTTCTTTTGAAGTTAAAGAAATAGACGATGCCAATCTGCAATTGGATGCCGTGGATATTGGGGTCTTGGATGTAGGAACAAGTACCTTTACTTTATCCGCCAATGACTTTCTAAGCATCGGAAATAATGACAATTCCTTTGACCAAAATGAGTCCATTACCATTACACAAACGCTTACAGCACTCGGATGTAATAACACCCAATCCAACATCACCGCCTATTGGGGTTGTGATGGAGAAAGCAGTCCTAGTAATATCAAATATCCTTACGTAACGATTAACCTTTTCGCTCCCAGTTTGGGCATCACGCCACAAGCTTCTTTCAACACTTGTGTCGATGGTTCTGGCGATCGCCAAGAACTCAGTATCGTCAATAATGGTACCGGCCCGGCCAATGAATTGGAAATCGTGGTCAGTCCTATAGAAACAAATGCCGTTACAGAAGTGGATGTAAGTAGCATCCAATATACTTTAAATGGCAGTACCTCTTCGCTAAGTCCAAGCGAGAGTACAGATGCCTATGCACATACTTGTTTTACCTCAAATGCCAAAGATGGATTTACCGTAACACTACCCACCATTCAACCAGGAGAAACCTTGGTTTTGTTTTGGGACAATTATACTTGTGCTTCCACTTCTTGTGGACAGGTCAATTATGTGGGCTGGGAATATGAAGCAGCCTACACCGATATGTGTAGTAGTAAAATTTATGAACTAGAAAACACTGGTCAAGCAGAGCAAGAGAAAGGATTCAGTACCTTTTATGAATCTCCATCTGATTTGGTCGATGGCCAGGAAGGGACTTATTCTTTAATCATCAGCTCGGCTACCTTTAGATTACCAGAGGATGGTCTCAATCCTTATTTCGAAGCAGTGTTCAATATTCCGGAGGGTTTGGTTTGGAATGGTGGTGTCGATGATCTCAGCTACAAGAGCAATACAGACATCTGGACAGCCGATCAAATAAACTATAATTCCAGCACTCGTGTTTTGACTGCGAAATACAATATGCCTCTTCCTACTAACTTCAATCTCAACCATTCTACCTTTGATTTGAAACTGACCGCTGACTGTACCCCAAATGTGAGTTGGGCGACGGTAGGTATGCAATTGTTTTATGTTATGGATACCGATTGTTCTAATCCTTACCGGATAAGTATGACTTGCTTTGAAACACCACAAACGCAACTGCATTGCCCTGGTCCATGTGACCATGGAATGTCTTTTCAGAATTTCGCAGTAGCGAGAACGAGTTTTGGTCAAGCCGACAACGACCAAGATGGTTTGCCAGATTCAGGAGGAACCCTAGATGGGAATAAGATCAAAACCCAAAGAGTGATGATGAGTGATACTTTTGAAACTACTTTTTCTGGTATGGTCAAAACATCAGCCACCTTTCCTACCTGGTCCTATGGCTATGCGGAATCAAAAGTTCCTTACGGAGAAAGCATTGCTATTTTATCGGCCAGCGTAAGTATTTATGATGCCAGTACAGGTGCGACTTTAACTTGTAATACCGTTCCTTATACCGAACAATTATCTGCGGGTGTTCGCACCGTGAGTTTTGATTATAGTCCTGCGACTTTAGCCGCTTTAGGCTGTAGTGATTTCGTAGGATTTCAAATGGAACAAGACGACGAAGTTACTTTGATTCCTGTGTATAAATTGGTAGAAAATATTGGAGGTCACGTAGAGCAAGTCATGATTCAAAATGAATTTTACCTAAGCGATACCCAAAATGGCAGCAAGTACCAATGCAATGATTGGAATGGCAATTTTACCGTCATTGGATATTTTCATAGAGTCAATAAAGCCGAGCAATACAATGTTCGTACCTGTACTCAAACCATTCAACAAAACTATAAATTGAGTGTTGGTAGCTGTTGTACCAATTATGCAGGAGGAAATATTTTCCCTTATGAATTTCGAAATTGGTCCCACCTAAACGATTTGAGAATCGAAATTCCTGAAGGCTATTCTTTTGTCAGTGGATATGTCGATCAATGGCGAACGATGGCTACCAATTCTAAGCAAAAAGAAACAGCTTCCATCACTCCAAACTCCAGTACAGCGACTTCTTTATATTTTAATATGGAAGATTACCTCGTCAGTAATGGTGGCTCTCTAAATCTAAGTGATGATGGTTATCATGGAAAACTGTATATCGAATTGAAACCCACTTGTAATGTCAATGG
>CALLVY010000789.1 GCA_938015925.1 uncultured Saprospiraceae bacterium | reverse complement strand
TAACATAAATTTCTAAACATTTTGAACATGCCTTTTTATCCTACTCTTCGTGCTTCCCTTCCGCTTGCACGGTTCCCTCACTTCAAGCGCTGTCGCACTTGTCCCTGCGGGATCGTTCACTCATTCCCCTTAATAGCTCAGGCTATTAGGGTCCGAGCGTTCCTCGATTAGAATAAAAATTCAAGGCTCAAAAAATTCATTAACTTTTGTTACACGGTACTTAGTAGTTTGCCGGAAAAAAATAAATCAATATTTTTCCCGCCCCTTAGGGCAAACCCCAAGCTCCCTACCTCAAGAATCATCAAACAAAATCCAAACCTAAACCAACCCAAATACTAAAGTAGTTCCCGAACACAAGTACCGCATAAGCTCGCAAACTACCTATACACTCTACTAATCAAGTAAACTTCCAAAAGGTAAATCAGAACACACAATAAAATTTCCGTACCTTTCCTTTTTTCCATTATTCGCTACGAATTTTAATTAGAACTAAAACTAAATTCGGCGATCAAACGATCTCAATCACTCAAAATGTCTATATCTAACGCACTCACTACCCGATCAGAATCTAAATGCGAACTTTGTTCGGCTACAGGTGAATTGTCCGAATACATCGTCCCTCCCAAGGTAGCAGACAAACTAGACAATCAAGTCGCCCTTTGCAGCAACTGTCTGACACAAATCCAAGACCCAGAGCAATTAGAAGTCAACCATTGGAGATGCCTCAATGAAAGCATGTGGAGTACGGTACCAGCCGTACAAGTTATGGCTTACCGTATGCTCAATCGACTCAATCAGGAAAACTGGGCGCAAGACCTCATCGGAATGATGTATCTCGACGAGGACACGATGGAATGGGCCAAGGATGGCGGGAATGCCAGCATTGTTCATAAAGACAGCAATGGAAATATTTTGCAAGCAGGAGATACCGTAACCCTTATTCAGGATTTGAATGTAAAAGGAGCCAATTTTACAGCAAAGAGAGGAACAGCGGTAAGGAGAATAAGATTAGATCCTGATAATGCGGCGCATATTGAGGGAAAGGTGGATGGCCAGCATATTGTGATTTTAACGAAATTTGTAAAGAAGTCTAATTAGGCCAAGCGAAGCTCTACGATCTTTAGCGCATGCACTATTTTTAAACCCAAAAAAATAAGCGCGACAAAACAACACCAGGGCTACCTTTTTATTCGTACTCCTAAAAAACCAATCAACAAAAAAAACAGCAGTCCATACCAATAATACTTTGGATTAGTCCCAGAAAAATCCAATGGCGATACATTCCCAAACTGAATAAAAGCAGCCCAGTAGTAAGGATGACTTTCGTTCAGATCTGCTTCGTCCAAATAGGTTTGTTTCGCTTTGGCTAAAGCTTTGTCTTTCGAAAAATGCTGTCCTAGGTTTTTGTAATAATCCAACATGATGGCAGAAGTCGCACAATCATCTACGGACCAAAGACTCGTCAATACACTCTCACTACCCGCCATTAAAAAGCATCGCGCCAAACTCATCACGCCTTCTCCTTGTTGCCATTTTCCTGCTCCTGTATTGCAAGCACTAAGCACTGTGAGCGAAGCATGCAAATCCATATTGCTCAATTCTTTTTGAGTCAGGTAGTCTTCTTTGGAAAAGAAAATTTTATTCAAATCCGTTTCGTCTTCCCGGACACAAGCATGAGTCGCTAAATGAAGAATTGGATAATTTGGAGCTTCCTTGATAAAAGCAGCAGCACTCGCTTCTTCCTTGAGATAGGTTTTTCCTGCTAAGATTTCATGGATCCCTAAGACTTCTTTTTCATTACAAAAAAGATCAAACAACTGCCCTTCCTGGCAATTCCTGGCCATGGCCATTTTAGTCGCCTCGAAAGAGGGCGCAAAGCCTAAAAACATTTTCCCAGCGTCGAATTTTTCTTTTCGCTGTTCGATACTAGTCATTGAAGCCGAGTAATGATAGCTGATTTTATAATCTGCAAAAAGGTAATTGAGGTCTTTGTAAAAGAAAGGACTTGGTTTATCTTTTTGAGTACTGGTGGTCAATAAGTCGAATGGAAGATAATTGAGCAAATCGTCGGGAACGATGATCAATTGATCCACTTCCTTAGGCAACAAAGACAATCCCTCTGCCAATAATTTTTCGTACAAAGAAAAAGACAATTGATGGAAATTGGCAAAGTCTGTTTTAAAATCTTCCGTCGTTTCTGAAGGCGAAGCAATTAAGCGCCTCATTGCTTCTATGTCTTTTTTTAAGTCTTCTTTCCCTGGAATCGGCAGAACAGAAATATGCTCCTTGCTTATAAAAAACGCATAAGCCTTTTCTTCTGCCAAGACAAATTCGACGATGGCCCTTTTGGAATTGGGTAATTTTTTTTGCAATTCCTCTAAGGCAATGGGTTCCGTTTGTTCTTTCAAAGCGTGGTACAATGGATTTTGTTTTTCCAATAATTGCACACAGTTTTGAATTTCTTTTTTTATTCTAAAATTTCTTTTCTCCCACTGTTGAATTAAATCCTGGTCGCTCGATTTTTTCTTTTGCTTTTCTTCCAGAATATTTGTTTCATAAAAATTTAATTCTACCCGTAAATTGCGCTCCTGCTGCAAAAGACTATCCGAAGCACGAACCGCATTTCGGGCACTTTTGTCTTTAATGGATTCATACAACTGAACCGCCTTATTACTTTCAGCAAATATAAATGCATCGCTGAGAAATCGCTTATCTTCTTTTAGATCATAAAGCGCCAAGGCATTTTCAATGCCTTCCAGGTATAAAGAATGTGTTTTTTCTACCAAGGCATGTTTAGAGCCCTCCGCCAAATATTCCAATCGAATCGAGTGAATAATCTGAGCCGCCAACAGATAGGTAACATGAGCAGCTTCCAGTAAATAGGGTTCTTTGGTTTGCTGATAAAAGCGAGACAACACCACTGCCTTTTCGGTCAAAACTTCCAGCGCAGCCAATTCATTGATCAAAATATCGGGAGAAGGATTTTGGATAAAATCCGTGGCTTGAAAACCGATAGCCAAGAATTCCAGGGCTTTGCCATAAAATTCCAAAGCCAGCGGATACTTTTCTTCTTTGCTATAAACCTTGGCCATCGAAGCCAATGGTTTTGCCAAGGCGACATGGTATTGATAAGAATCAAATTCTTGC
Source organism: uncultured Saprospiraceae bacterium (assembly GCA_938015925.1). Classification (GTDB taxonomy): domain Bacteria; phylum Bacteroidota; class Bacteroidia; order Chitinophagales; family Saprospiraceae; genus CALLVY01. Next base: position 3,128 of record CALLVY010000789.1, on the reverse strand, counting down.
AGGGCGTCCAATTTAGCTTTTTTATAGCAAGCCAAGGCTTCTGCCTTATTTCCTTCTTCCAAATAAATATCTCCGTAAGTCAACCAAGATTTATACTGTTCCAAAAATTCACCGCTGCGGTGCATTTGGATCGCTTTTTCGATATAAGCTTTTGCCTTTGGAGTATCTCCAGACCAGAGGTAGGCTTCTGCCAAACCCTTGTAAGCATACCATCTGGTCTGTTGATAATATTTTTCATCCGGCAATTGATTGAGAATTGCGATTGATTTTTCCTGATTAAGCACTCCACGTTGGAAATCATTTTTCGCTTGATAACAACTAGCAATTTGCCGCAGCAAACGACTTTCCTCGTGGCTATAAGGCACCTCTTCTTCCTTGAGCGATTCAATCGCCTGCTTGAAATAATCAATGGCAGTATCATAATCCCCGATCTCCTGATAGCTCAAACCGAGCCCTTCCAAGGCATAGGCTAAAGCTTCGCGATCCGAACCATGTACTCTTTCGATGGCCAAGGATTCTTCTTGCAATTCAATCGCCTTTCTTCCATCGACAAAGACGGAAAGGTTGGCAATTGCGGCAGCGTAGATCAACTCTTTTCCTATGTATTTGGCCGATACTTCTACCGCTTGTTGGGCATTTTCTTTGGCCCGCTGATAATCTCTTTTGTAATAATAAGCGATAGACAAAAAATTGTAGGCATCCGCATAGCTTTCCCAACATTTAGCAACAAAAAAAAACGAAAGCAATTCTTCAATCACTTGAATGGAAGCATCCGGTTCTCCTGCCACATCAAGATCCAACATTCTCTCGGTTTGCTCTTCGCATTGCAATTCTATGGAACTTTGTCCCAAAAGAGCAAAAGAACAAAAGAGCATTAAACCCAAAAAGAAAGTCCCTGATTTTATCATTTTTCTAGTAGTTTGACGGAAATGAAAGTATCAATTTTTCTTGAGATTTCGGTAAATGCTCACATTCTTGACTTGATCGTCAATCACTTAGAAAATTTATCAAAATCAAAATTGATACGTCCACTTTTTCCCGTCCCTTATTTTACAACTTTCTTGACGATGGTTTGCGTTTCAGAAAAGAATCGGAAAAAATAAATTCCGCGGGGCCAATCCATTGTGGATATCGCATTGCTTTGTTCGCCTTGATAAAACTGATTTTGTTGATACATCACTCTTCCGCTGGCATCATAGACCGCCAATTGCAGATCTTCTTTAAGTGCGCTTTCTTCTAAATAAATATTGACGTAGGTCGATGTTGGATTGGGAAAAATTTCAATTTCTTCCTCTTGTATGTTTTGATCGTCGGAAGAAGAGAAACCTCTAAACGTAAAATCAGCAGCAGTCGAACGGGTGGAAGCACTGCTATTGGTCGTGACATCTGGGGGGCAAGGGTGTACTTGGCCATCGCAACACATTTCTTTATCTGTTTTTACATACTCTGCAAAACCTGTCTGATAGATACGAAAAGTATCCGGTGGGAATAGACCTGGGTGAGCAATCACGGGATAAGGCATATAGCCTGAGCCCATTGGGGTAACCAATTGGTACTCTACTTTAAAAAAGAAGTTGTCATATAAAGCACAATGATCTTCCAGAAAAATTTCGAAATAGAAATGAGCGGCCCAGGCAGAATCTCCGGTTTCGAGTACCACGGGATAGACCATATCTGGAGTTACTTCATCGGTGTAACCGAAAAGCGGATATAATGGATGGTAATTGGGGAAAAAATAATTGAAGTGCATGGGAGGATAATCCTGGATATAAGGATCGGCAAAATTGACAATTAGCTTAAAAGCCAAAAGGTCATCCTCCAGGAGGGCAACACAAATATCATCTGCAAAAGTACAACCCATTGAATTGCTCCAATTGGTTTTTTGGATCCGTGCACCGCTTCGTTTGGTTTTGGGCTGCGCCTGGGTAAAAGAAATAGAACAGGAGAAAGCGAAGATCATCGCGATGCGGATGATGCCATAGAAGTGATTTTTTTTCATGATACCTTTACTTGTGGTGGTTAATAAAAAATTGCGAATAAACGTCATCGAATAGATTTCGTTGTTTTAGTAAGGCTCCAGAAAAAGACATTTCTATAGAAACGGATACTAAGGCCCTAGTAAACCATTTCCAACAAACGAGAAAATAAGACAATTTCCTTACTTTTTAAACAAACTGATTCAAATTTTTTTTCGCAAAAAAGGGTTAGAATAAGATCTAAAATTTAAAGCTATATTGCTTCTTATTCTAAGCATTGTTTTTTTTTCAAAAAGGTAATAAGTAAGAGAGCAAATTAAACTAAGTTTTTTGAGGGACTCCTTTTTGCTGACTCTTCGTTGCAAAATCAGTCGATATACCCGGCATAACTCCTGATTTTACGCCTCGATTCAGTAAAAAATAGCCTCCTCAATATTTCATAAATAATTTTGCTCTCTTACTTAGAGATTTCGTATTTAATTTGAAATAAGCCTAAAATCCATGGAGTGCCTACAAAAAATGCTTAAAAAGTGATTTCTCGTTATCATTTCTTTACAAATAAGATTACCTTTTCTTTTTTATTACAACTTTAATTACTGAGGCCCAATGGGTAGAATGGGAGATACTGAAATCATAAAACATTTGACTAATGGTCAAAACCGGGAGGTGAGCCAAACACTTGGCTATCTTCATCGGCGGGTCTATAAGCAGGTTTCTACTTTTATCAAAAGACACTTGGGGTCAGATGTGGATACAGAGGATGTTTTTCAGGATGCGCTTTTGGCACTTTACAAACTCGCGAAAAAAGGAAGCTTACCTGAGCACACCAATGTGGAAGCTTATTTATTTGCCATTTGTAAAAACTTGTGGTTTCAGCAATTGAGGAAAAGAAAGGAGATGCTCAGTATAGAAGATCCCCAAATCAATATCAAAGTAGAAGAGGTTCCTCTTTTTAAGATGATGAAAGAGGAAGAGCAAAAAGAATTAAAGGATTTGATTGGTCAGCTTGGTGCAAATTGTAAGAAAGTGCTGATTGACTTTTATTATAAGCGAATGCGGATGCGGGAAATCGCGGAACAAATGGGCTATAGCAGCGAGCAGGTGGCGAAAAATCAAAAATCGCAGTGCCTGAAAAAGCTAAAGCAATTGGCT
>CALLVY010000788.1 GCA_938015925.1 uncultured Saprospiraceae bacterium | reverse complement strand
CTGAGCGAACCACTTCCATTTCGGTTGAGTACCTTTACGGCATAGAGGCGAGCATGAGGCGCTACACCTACAATGCCAGTGCCATTGTCTTTGGCCGCAATAATACCCGCTACATGTGTCCCATGACCATTGTCATCATTCCAGGAAGTAACGCCATTTACAAAACTTACTCCACCATAGACTTGGAGGTCGGGGTGATTATTGGCAATGCCCGTATCTACTACTGCGACTCGTACTCCTGCTCCTTTGCTGATCCGCCAGGCTTGCGGAGCATAAATCAATCTGATGTTCCACAGAATGGCATCCGCCGCTGCACGAATGGTATTGGTATCGGTGATGCCTTCTCGAAGCAAAGCTTCCGCGACGGCTTCTTCATCGATGTGAGTCGCCTCTTTTCCTTTTTCCGAAAGGGTCTTTAAAATGCATTTGATCATCTTTTTTAGTTGGTCTTTCGTAATACCACTGGCAGCTAGTTGTTCTGCGGCCGCATTGGCAGTTCCATCGATCAACTGATGTTCAATTTGGATTTGATCTTCTGTTAAATTGGGTTCGTGGCTCAATAAGAAATCAAATCTTTTTTGGTCGGGCTCTTCATCGAGGTGACTTGCATTCAAGAAAGAATTTAGCATTTCCGCATCGGCCGCATCGGGCTCTTGTAATGGGAGGGGATAAGCAGAATCACCAGCATAGGAGTCATCTTGCAGAGCGCTAACTTCAAGGTCGTCGATGACATCGAGTACCTCTGGCATATTGGCGATTTTTTTGCTCTCACTTTCCGTAAGAGAGCAGACAATAAAACAGCCATCGCTGTTGACTTGTACCGTATCCTCTAGCGGTACAAAATCGGTTTGCATGACGCTGAGCGCATCAATGATATTGGAGGATTGGAGGGTGGAGCTTGCTAAATCCATTCCATCTACGTCTTCTTTGTAGAGGATGATTTTTGGATTTTTCTTTGCCATAATGTAAGGTTTATTTAGGAGTGAAATAATTGTGCTATCCAGTAAAGTGTTGAACCTGAATAGCTAATTTTATTAAGACAAAGGTATTGGATGGGCAAAGCAAACGCAGCTACCAATTCTGGCAGGATCGGATAAGAACTAGGCAAAAAATGGATATTAGCTTCGAGGAAGTTGGGAAGGAAGTAGAGCAAAAAAGAACATAAAAATTATTCAATAAACCGATGGTAACGGGAAAGGCTAAAACCTTTACAAATCATGAGAAAACCAATAATTTCCAAAGTGTTTTTGACGGAGACTAGTTGGGCGTAAAGAGGGAAATTGGTGTCGTAAATATAGTCGCCCGTGAAGTATAAAAATAGGGCGAGTAGGTTGGGGATAAAAAGGCCGATGGCTATCCAGAAATAAGGATTTTTCTGTAAGGGAATACGGAGGGTTTGTTTTTGAGAAGCCCACAAATACCAAAGGGGGAGGATAAGAACATATAGGATATTGACATTGGGATTGAACACTCCAAAAACTTGATAACCTTCTATAAAAAGATAGTTGATACTAACGGCCACCGCCAATAAGAGACTTCCAGTTTTTATGATTTTATGAGCATTTGGAATGACTAAACTAAAGAACCAACCTAGCAACAGAAAATCTTTGAGATAGTAAAAGATAGATAAAAAGTGGGTGTTGGTGATGGCAAAATAATCGAGGAAAGGTTTTAGTTGTTGATAGTATTGGCCACTGCTCCAGATGAATAATTGTTCTAGAATATTTATCAAAAAAGTCATGATGAAATATCCCAAGATGATGTAAAGTGGCTTGTTGAGGTGTTTTCTAAAGAGCAAAGCTACAATGATGGGTAAGGTCATTGTAGCAATGTTGAATCGGCCAAAGGAGACTAGAAAATCATTCCAGTCGATAGCTAAAAAAATCATGTAGTTGGTATTGGTGATTAGAAGAAAAATGAGTAGTTCACTTAATTAGACTTTGCCAATTCAGTGAACTACATAAGCATTCATTTAGGACTAACCTGGAGGAATTTTAGCACCAGTAGTAGCGCCCATTGGATTGTCTCCTCCGGGGGATGTGATATAATCTATTTTTCCAACGATGAAATAGACACTATTACTGTCATCTTCGTTTCTACCAATTCTAGCAGTGATCATCAAGTCATAGTAAAAATAATAATCATCGTCAGTAATAGTAGATATACCTTTACTTCTACTCCTGAAATTATTTTTATCCCCCCTGGCCTCAGGCCCAAAGAATTTCTTTTTAAGTACAAAATAGCTCACTAAGTTTCCATCCTTTTTAGCCGTTTCTTCATCGAAAGCGACCCAAGAGGCTTCTAATTTATCAGGATCATCCATATATATTACGCGTAAGGCTAGCTCTTTTCCATCCTGGCTAACCAGGCGATCGGCCTCTAAGAAGGAGATCAGAAAGGTCCGTCTTTTGTAGTCGTCATTCCCCGTAAAACGATTGATGTTTTTTTCTACATCTTGCATGGTGAAATGGGTTCCAGTTGCCCTGTCGCCAAGAGCAGCAATATAATCAGCAGCAGCAGTATCAACTGCACTCGGGGAGGGACTTGTTTCGTCCTGTTGGCTGGCAGATTTAAGTACTAAAGCATCTCTGAAAATTTTGGCACCGCCTGGGTTTCCAGGACCAATTAAGGGGCCACCTTTACTTGGGATTGCTAAGTTAGGACGATTCGATAAATCATCGCTATTGAGTACTTCTCGAATAATTTGCAAAACCAAATTATTTACTTTTTCTCGGGTTGTTTGTGTCATGATTAAATGAGTTTGTTTTTAATTGCTTTGACAATTGCCTCCGCTTTGGAGTGCACATGTAGTTTATCGTAAATGTTTCTGATATGGAAGCATACAGTATCATAACTGATGTTGATTTTTGCTTGAATCATTTTGTAACTAAGACCTTCTACCAGATATTGTAATACTTCCTTTTCTCTAGGGGTGAGTTTTATATATTCTATTTTATGTTTCGTTTCCATAAGGGCAATTACTTTTTTTGCAATAGACGGAGAAAGAGAACCTCCCGCATGATAAACATCAAGTATGGATTGTTCCAGCGCCATTAAGCCTGCCGATTTTATAAAATAGCCTGAAGCGCCGCCGCAAAGAGAGGCAAATATTTTGTGATTGTCTTCAAAAGAAGTTTGGATCAAAATTTTGGTATCTGGGATGGCCTCTCTTATTTTTTGCATGGCTTCAATACCGGATACTCCGGGTAGTTCAATATCCATGAGTACCACATCAGGTTGGTGTTTCCTGATTTGTTTTAAGGCCTCAGTGGCATCTAAAAAACTAGCAGTAAGAAAAACTCTTTCTGAGTCTTCAAAAAACATTCTTAAAGATTCGGTGTATTCTTTATTGTCTTCAAATAATATTACACGTAAAGTCTGCATGGTATTGAATTTATTTTACACAAAATTAATGCTTTGCATAGCTGATTAAAACTACCAATATTGGTAGGCTTGATTACATGCTGTAGGCTTTGATGTTTATCTCGGTACCTTGGTCTGGTGCAGATTGAATGTCAAGGGCGACAAAATTATTTTTCGAACGACTTTGCAAATTGCGCAATCCATTGCCTTTACTTTTTTCTGTAGGCGAAAAGCCTTTTCCATTATCCTGTATCTTGAGCATTAAAGTCTTTTCTTCCACATAAACCCGAACCTTAACCAAGGAAGCGGCAGAGTGTTTGATCACATTATTGATCACCTCTTTATACATCAAAAAAAGATGATAGCGCTGCTCCATATCTAAGAAGATTCCATCTTCCGGTTTATGGCTGTTGAGGTAATCCAGTTCAATTCCCTTACAGGCCAAAATGCTGCTACTGTGATCCTCCATTTTTTCAAATAACTCTGCGATAGAATCGTTTAGCGGATTGATGGCCCAGACGGTATCCTGCAATCGTTCAATGGTCTCATCGAGGTTCATTTTAACTTTGTTGAGTAGGCCTAAGGAAGCGATGCTTTTTCCCTTGTCGAGTTTGAACTGTAGGAGTTCTGTAAAATTTTTGATGGCACTCAGGTTGGCACCTACATCATCATGTAAGTCACTGGCTATTTGATTGCGAACGGTTTCTACCCGCAGAGTTTGTCTGGATTTATCGAGGTAAAAAAAATAGAGAATGGAGAATGGGATCAGCATTAGACAAAAGGTTAGGAGTGGCCCAAACCACCAGGTATTGGTAATCTTAGCTGGTATGTCAAAGCTTAAATCCATGATAGAGGAATTTGGATTGTCGCTAAAATTGCGGATGATTAAATGGTATTGGCCAGTTGGTAAATTGGCGGTATTTATCATTGGTAAACTGGAGCTGTTGTTTGTCTTTTGGGAGATCTGAGTAGCCTTAGGTGTTTTAAGAAATTCATCGGGTAGAATGATTTCCAGTCTGATTGTGGAGTGCGGAGAAGTCGTTTTTTTGTTGTGGAAAATAGCGTCAACCATTGGTTCTGCAATTATTTGGTTGTAGAATTTTAGTTGTGGTGATGTTGGTGTAGAGTAATCCCCCTTTGCGGCATGGACAAAGTTAGACATTAAACAAAGCCAACAAAAAAAGATAGTTAAAAATCTATGTGGCACAAAAAATCGGTGATGGGTTTGGTTTAAGTTTTGGTTTGTTTTCTTCATGGTTTGGACTGATAATTGATACCTCACTCTTTCTTTATATGCAGCATTTGATCTACTTTTTTTATAGACGGAAAATAGTCTTGTTTGATGAGGTCTTCTATGGAATAAAGTTTGGTTTTGATTTCTGGCCATTTTATCCAAAAATCTTTTTTGATACTTATTTTTTCTAAATCTTCCTCTTTTTTGGGTACATATACGGAGAGCAATTTTTCTCTTTTAATTTCAGGGATATTCAAATAAGAATATTTTCCTTTGATATAATCATAAGGAGCTCCTTGGCATTTGGTTCGAAGGGAACTCTTTTGTACCGAAGCCTTTCGATAGCTTGTTACCTGCAATAAATAGGTGCCTGGTTCTTCTTTGGATATCGGGATAGATAAGGTGTAAAGGGAACTAGCAGGAGAGGCATCTTTTGGTAAATTGCATTTGTAATTTTTCCAAACTCCTGAAGGCGTTTTTAGCATCACCTTTACTTTAACTTTAGTCAATGGAATCTTGTAGATAAGTCGAGCCCGAATATCAATCGAATTGTTTTCGCAATGGAAGGATGGCTTGGCGGAAGCCTCAAGTCGAATCCGTCCATTATTTTCTATTCCTATCTTTCTAAATTTTGTATAGTTTAAAGAGGATCCAGAAACTTGAACTTTCCAGGTGCCAGCGATTGGCTTTTCAATTTCGCAGATGCAATGATGATCTCTAAGGTTCGACTTTTTAAGAAACTGCTTACCATTCGGATCGTATATTTTTAAATTAAAACTTCTTACACTGGTATCCGTTTCATTATAATTTTGCCAAACTACACCCAAATGGCAGCGCGTACTTCCTTCTGTTATGGGCACAGAAAATTCAAAAGATTTTGCACTGGTCTTTAAATGTTCTTCGAGTTTCTTTTCATACTTTAGGTAAGCAAATGCGGGTACAAATTTTCTAGAACTTTTAGAAACAATTTTATTATTATCGACCCTGGAATAAAAACCTTCCAAAGAAACGATGCCGCTATTTTCTCTACTTTGTCCAGAAATTATCGACATTATCGTCCAAAAATAATCGATGGAATTGAGCAGATTAGTAACTTCTATCTCAAAATATTGACCGCCTGTTAGCGTAGCGATCTGGTAAAGAATCGGAGCATTTTTTTCTCCGCCCAGGTTAATTATAAATACTTTTACAAAACAGTTGATCATTTTACCCAAAATCTCAGAAATCGCTTTTTTATCGACGGATTCTGTACCATTTGTAACCAATGTCATCACTTGATTGGATGCCAAGTACCCTTTGGTAATATTCTCGAATCCATCCATTAAAAGATCAGCTAAATCATTTTTACCATAATTGAAATTAGGAATACCTTTGTTTGTGTTTTTCCAATCTTTAAAATTCTTTGATTTTAACATTCCAGGAATAAGGTCTGAATTCGAGCTATTGGAATTTTTTACTCCTTCTGTTTCTCCCAAGAACAGTAGATTACTTCTTACATCGAACGACCGTAAAATATTAATACTGCTTGGAGTAGGGGGCGTTTTAGATTCAATGGAACCTTTTTTTAGATTTATATCAAATGGTTCCAAATCCATAGCAGCTTTTATAGAACTCAAAAAATATCGCAATTTGGAATCATCCCAATCTTTTGAAATGCTTACTAATAGATAGGATTTGTCTCCTGGAACAAATACCCTAAAATCTATGGGATCAGTATGTCTACTAGGAGAATGATTTGGTAAATAGAGTAGCCCGTATTCCTCCTCCACATTCTCTTTCAAACCTTCTAACACTTCCCAACAAGAATGATTATTGTGATTTTCATTGTGTGGGTGAGCGTGTGTTTTTTGGTGGCTTGTTTGATTGCAGAAATACTTGATTTCGCCCTGTTTGAATTCTACACTCCCATCATGAGTACTATATGCTCTCAAAAAATCATCGAAAGTTCCTTCCCGATTAAAATGGTGAGATCCGTTAAGGCTGTTTTGTCTAATCCAGCAGCTAAAATATTTGTCCTCATACCATTCCATTAGACAAGATCCTTTCCTGAAATCTTCTACACAGCCCTTATCTGTATTTGTATTTTTGTCATAAAAATATTCATCTCTTAGGTCATAAAGGTAATGCGACAATTCGTGAACCATGATCCCTGGATAAATCAACATATTCTGGGCATAGTCCATACTATTCTCATTAAACCACATGCGAGCATCGGTCGCATTGGTCGCGTCATCGTTATTGATGAAAATATCTGCTATAGAGCTAGCATGTTCTTCAAAACCAAAAAATACCGCACCAATTTGATGCTGGTAATTGGTCGCCTGATACAAATCAATAGATACCCTACGAAAAAAATCTAGTAAAAGCCGAACTTCTTCTAGAGAGGGTAGGTATTTTAAAGACACAACAAGAATAAGTTTTCCATCTGCAAATTGACCCATTTTATTTAATTTAGAGTGAAATAGAATTTCCGTAAAAGTAGAAGCCTTTTACAAAAAAATATCCTCCCAATATTGGTAGGTCGTATCAGTAAGGTGAATTGATGTGTATTTGACGAACTCAAGAAGAGGTCTTGACTAAGTATTGTTAAATATAGTGTTTATTGTGTTAATTTTATACTTTTGGGTAAAGGGGTTTTAGTGGATTGTCATTTAGGCAAGCAATGCAACAGGGATTTTAAAGTGGAAAGGGAGTATGTTTGATGTAGTCCTCACTTTGCGAAAGATATTTAGGACATTGCAGACAAGTATTCAGAATTGGATTTTTTAGATAAGAAGATCGCAAAATAAAAAATGCCATAGCAAAACATGCTATGGCATCCACATAAATTCTATCTACGATAATCCACAAAAAAGCTTACAGCCTTTCCTTAATAAAGCGGATAGGAGAGTGAATTCCTTTGGTATCTAAAACAATCTGGTAAACACCAGATGGCAATTCACTAATGTCCCATTGAATAGTGTTTATTCCACTAAACAAGTCGACATGTTTTTGACCTTTTAAGGATCCTCGAGCATCATAAATCTGAGCAGTTATTCTAACTTCTTCCAAAGAAGATAATTCCATGGTAATGCTGCTACTTGCAGGCACTGGATAAAGATTATCCACCAACACTTCTTTGAATTGACTTAACTCTGTATTCGCTCTTCGGTTGACCGCTCCAACAGGGATGTCTTCCAGGAAGTCGCAAGTTGGATTCCAATTTGCATCGTATAAATTTACAGAAAGGTGGTAAGTCCCGGAAGTTACATCGGGAACAACAATGCTGCCTCCACAGTTATCCAAGCAACTAAAAGCAGTACTCCAGTCTGGGCGGAAAAGCTGAACGATCACATGGGGGGCATTTAGCCCTGCACCAGTGATGGTCATTTCTCCATCAGCAATAGAATATTCAATATTGCAAGGGCCTGCTCCAGTAGTTCCATCTGTTACGGTGAAAGGAGTGCTTATGGTATTATTATTTTCGTTTAACTCGGTAATGTCATCATAGCTATCCGTTTTTAAAATCAAATAATAGTTACCAATCGCAACAGAACCAGGTAGGATAAAGGAATGTGGAATCGTAATGCTACCTACTGTAGAACTAAACAAATCATCTTCCGCCAAAAATAAATCATCAGCAGATAAAGTGTTATCGGAAGATAAATAAAAGCCCATAAAATAATCCGCAGTGAAACCTGTGGTACCAATGTTTTGGTGATCTACTTGAAAGTCAACAAGAGTACCTGTGGCACCACTGGCAGGAGCATTTAGATTAGCCAAAGTTAGATCTGGTAAAATATCTACAGGTCCGCCAATACCAGTGATTACAACATCTACTATTTCATTACAAATCGGTTGCCAGCTGGCATCGTACAATTGGTAAGAAACATGGTAGGTTGCTCCTTCGGTCAAATTACTATAAGTCAAACTGCTTGTACAATTGTCAAAACATTGATCATTGATTGACCAATCTGGGTTAAACAATTTAAAGATAACATGAGGAGCCGTTAATCCAGAAACCGTAAGACCACCATCAATATTTCCAATGCTTACATTGCAAGCACCAGAGGTATCATCCGTTACCGTTATAAAAAGACTACAAGTGGTACCTGCACCACCACAGCCACCAGTGTTATTGACTACTCCTTGATAAACAATCTCAGTGGTTCCAATTGGAAAAACTTCTCCACTGGTTAGGCCTGATGCAACTTGGAATATTGTTGCCCCATCTGGGCAGTTGGTTGAGAGTTCAGGATATTGAAAAGTGACAACTGCTCCGTCTGGTGAAGTTGCATTGACGGTAACATCCTCCGGGCAGAAAGTGAATTCAATATCTGCAAAAAATGATTTTTCAGTAAGGATAAAAGTACAGCTAGTACTATTTCCACAATCATCCGTAGCTTCATAGGAAATGGTGTAATCACTATTGTTGGCAAGCAACTGTGTTCCTGGTGTTGGTCCTTGTGTTTGGGTAATGGTCAAGCCTCCGGTAGCACAAGTCGTGCTGCCAGTTACTTCCGGCCAATCGAAGGTTACCAAGTTTCCAGGTGCTGCATTGATGGTAAGGTCAGCAGGGCAATTGATCGTGATGGGATCAATAGGACCGCCATCCCTTACCGTTACGTTTAAGGTACAAGTGGTACCTGCACCACCACAACCACCAACGCTATTGACGATTCCTTGATAAACAATCTCCGTGGTCCCAATTGGGAAAACTTCTCCACTGGTCAAGTTGGATGCCGTTTGGAAAATAGTTGCACCATCAGGACAATTGGTAGAAAGTTCAGGGTATTGAAAAGTGACAATAGCTCCATCTGGCGATGTCGCATTGACGGTAACATCCTCTGGGCAGAAAGTAAATTCAACATCTGCGAAAAAGGATGTTTCGGTAACGATAAAAGTACAGCTAGTACTATTTCCACAAGCATCCGTAGCTTCGTAGGAAATCGTATAATCGCTATTGTTGGCTAGCAATTGGGTGCCGGGTGTTGGGCCCTGCGTTTGCGTAATGGTCAATCCACCAGTAGCACAATCGGTCGTACCGGTAACATCCGGCCAATCGAAAGTTACCAGATTTCCTGGAGCTGCATTAATGGTAAGATCGGCAGGGCAATTGATGGTGATTCCACCACCTGTACCCCCGGAGATTACAACGTCTTCGATAAAGTCACAATCCAGTTGCCAATTGGCATCAAATTTACTGACAGCGAGATGGTAGGTACCTGCTGGAAGGTTGCTAACCGTTTGCGGATCAGAACAATTGTCTACGCATTCAAAATTGACGGTCCAATTGGGGTTAAGCAGCTTCATAAAGTAATGAGGAGCAACTATATCAGAGACGGTAATACTATTGGGGGCGGTCGTATAAGTGACCCCACAATTTCCTTGAGCAAAAATAGAGCTTCCGATAATGGAAAGCATAAAAACAGTTAAAAAGGTTTTGAGGGAGGTGGGGAGTAGGTTTTGGTGTAACTTGAAAAGATTCATGTTTCTTTTTTTAAATTTGTTGTAAAAATTGTAATTCAAAAAAGGTTACTAAGTGGTCCTACTAAGGTGATGAACATTAGCGGTTAAAATAGAAAGTAGAATACCACTAATAAATTCTTCTGCAAGTTGCTCTAAAGCAGGGATAGGGGGTTTCGATTTGGTCTTGCAAATCTTTCAAATTGGTGTTTTGTATTGTATTTAGGCGAGAAAAGCCACTTTTAAATTCAATTTCCCTTTACTTCTCTTTCTTCGTGGGGATTGATTTTGAAGTGTTCTTTGTAAACTGTACTGAAGTAAGCATGACTAGCAAAGCCGCATTCAAAGGCGACTTCCGACACGAGCAGTTCTCCTTTTTGGAGTAATTTCTGAGCCATTTCCAATCGGTATTGTTTGATGAATTGGCTTGGAGAAATGCCTAGCAAACTTTTTGTTTTAACAAATAGTTGAGATCGACTGATACGAAGCTTTTGAGCAAAAGCGTCTACATTGAATTGGCTATCTTGAAAATTGTTTTCCAATACTTCGATTAAGCGATCTATATAAGGAGATTGCTTTTCTTCTGGAGCGGACAATTTTCGATTATAATGAATTTTTAATCGTCTTCTGTTTTGCAAAAGGCTGGTCAGTGTCTGTTGAAGGTCATTAGATTTAAAAGGTTTGGTAAGGAAAGCATCCGCTTGGGACTGAAGTCCTTTAATTCTGGCATTATCGTCGTTGCTGGCGGTTAATATCATTATTGGAATATGTTCGGTGAGAATATTTTCCTTTAATGTTTTACAGACTTCAAATCCATCTTTATCGGGTAACAAGAGATCTGTAATAATAATGTCCGGTAGATTTTCAAAAGCCCAATTCATTCCTTGAGTGGCATTCGGCATCGTTTGTACCTCAAATTCATTGGAAAGAACTTGTGCAATGTATTCTGCCAGTTCTGGATGATCTTCAATCAGTAATAAGCGTTGTGGTTTTCGATTTTCTCCGGGAATGCTTGCTACATCTTGTTTGAAATTATTAAGCTTTTCCTCCGGGAGGTATTTAGATTTATCGAGAATTTCTTGGTAGGGAAGTTCTAAGATAAAAGTACTGCCCACATTTACCTGAGAAGAGATTTTGATGTCTCCACCCATTAAGACGGCTAGCTCTTTAGACAATGCCAGTCCTACTCCAAAACCTTCGCTAACGGAAGTTTTGTCTTGCTGGATTCGATAATACCAATCAAAAATATGGTCTATTTTCTCAGCAGGAATCCCTACGCCTGTATCACTTACCCTAATCTTTAATTTTTCTGATTCCGCTTTTGCTACAATAGAAATCGTTCCTGATTGTGGGGTAAACTTTACAGCATTGGTGAGTAAATTTTTAAATATAGTTTCCAGTTTTTGGAAATCCAATTCCCCTCCAATGGATGCTGGTTGAATATCAATTTTCCAATTCAATTCTTTATTGATGGAAACTTCTTGAATTTTATCAAGGGTAGACTGTAGTGCTAGCGCCACATCTCCCACGCTGTTGTTAAGGTTTAATGCTTTAGCTTCTAGTCGATTCCAGTTCAAAAGTTGATTAATTTGATTCAACAAACCTTGAACATTTCTTTGCACACTATGGAGTTGAGCTTTTCCTTTAGGACTAACTACTTCCTGATTCATTCCATCTAATTTTCCAATGACCAGCGTCAAGGGCGACCTCAGTTCATGGGTAATGGAAGTCAATAGTTTTTCTCTGACTTTCTGGACTTCGGTTTCTTTAGCAGCAATCAATAAGGAATTTTTTTGTCTCAAGGAACGTCGATAATTCCAAAGAACAAGTCCACCGAGGAGTAGGAGAAACAGGGCAATGATTTTTATTTGTGTATTTCGATTTTCTGACTTGTCAATGCTTTGTTGGTATTCCAGATCTTTAATAGTCTGTTGTTCACTTAGTTGGGCAATCTCCACCTGAGCTTCCCTTCCTTTTGTTTTAACCATATCCAAATACATAGAATCTGAATAGGAATTACTCATTTCAGAATAGAGTAGAGCTTCCTCATGTTCTCCCAGGGCTTTATGGAGTTTTGATATCTTTTTGGCAATGAGGTTCAGGCTATTCCAGCTATCGTCCTTTTTCGTTGCTTCTACTAAGGCTTTATTGAGTACAGCTAAAGCGGCTTGTTCATTCCCTAGTTTCATTTCAATTTCGCCCAACTTTCCTAAAGCGATAGAATAATTGATATGATTGTTTGCTTTCATTATAGGAATAATCCTTTCCAGAATTACTTTGGCTTCTTCGTATTTATTGAGGATCACGAAATCAACCACTTTGCAAAATTCGGAACGTATCTGCCAGGTCTCGTTCTTTAACTTTTCAAAAAACACCAGCGCTTCTTCGTAAAATTCGATGGCTTTGGAAGAATTTCCTAGTACGGAATAGTTGATCCCTAAAGCATTATAAGTTTTACCTAAGGCCAAACTATCTTTTGTCTGCTGGTAAAAGCTAAGGGCTTTTTGATATTCCTGCATGGAGGCTTCGATATTATGTTCCCAATAGTAAATGTAGCCATTTTTAGAATGAGCTTCTGCCCGCAGTTCTAACCATTCTTTGCTTTGATCCCCATGTTTATTAGCTAAGTTTAAAGCGCTTAAAATAGGTGCAGGCGCTTTGGAAAATTCATTATAACTATAAACAACAGCTAATTCAAGGTGAGATTTGGCTAACAAAAGAGGATGAGTTCCTCTTTGTTCTAAGGTGTCAATATAAGCTAATAATAGCTCCTCTCTCTCTTCACGGAGCCAATCAGAATTAGATGCAAAGTTAATGATCTCCTTGATTTTTTCAGGAAATGCTAAAGTCTGAATACTTTGATACAGACTATCTTGTACATAAGATTGGGAATAGATATTGGAAAGAGATACTATTAATAACAAAAGAGTGAGCACAAAAGGAAGTCCACTTTTTTTCATAGGTACAATAAGAATATGTTACATTATTTGAAAGAAACAAAGGAAGGATAATAATTATTAATAAACAATAATTGATCCAAATATTAATACAGTATGTCTTATATATATCAGGGTTTGGGCTAGGGGGATTTAATGGTTATTCTGGATTTTTGCTCCCTTGTGCAGGGACAAGCAGATCAAATTCTATAAAAAAAATAATAGCTTGTATTGTTTGTCTCTTCCTTTTTTGTGATAGGAGTTAAATTGGAGTGGTGTAATAAAACCCACCTTAAAAACAAAAAGGCATCAATCCAAACGGATTGATGCCTAAGACCATCTTTTATCTAGCAGTGCTGATTAAGCTAATCGCTATTGTTTGACAATCTTACCAGTCTGAATCTGCTGATTCGTTTCGAAACGATAAGTATAGATACCAGTAGTCCATTGGCCAAGTTCATCTACCATAATCTGTTGGAAGCCCGCAGGGCGTTCTTTTATTTCTTGGTAAACAAGTCTTCCTAGAAGATCGTAAATGCGCAAGCTCGTATGGCTTGTCTGAGGCAACTCAAAAGTGAAATAAACGTCACTTCCTGAGATTGGATTTGGATGAACGCTTAAGCCCATATCGGTGGATTCTATTTGACCAGAACGTTCTTTTCCTTTCCCTCTGCCATCACCTTCTGTAAATCTCAGATTTATACCAAAAGTTCGAGTAGTAGGTGTATAGGCTTCGCAACGTATTATTTCATTTTCCAAAGTGATCACTGAGCTGAGCTCAGGAATGTTTTGGAGTGCAACAAATCGGATGTAAAAAAGAACAGCACCTTCTCCAATGATTCCTGATTTGCCATTTTCTGACAACCAGTTGGTTCTGACATCTCCTTGCTCTGCCTGGTCCAAACCAAAATTATCAGTCGAAACATTTGGTACATTTCCTGGCAACACTTCTACCAATTTCAATAGATCTGGATTAAAGTGAATCCCCATCTGATAAGCTACCATTGGATTGAAACCATTGCCTTTAAACGGTAATACAAATTCTTCGCCTTGCTTTACAGTGGTAACATCACAAACTACTTCAATTACTCCTGAATTTCCTCCTGTCGCTCCAGAACCACAATCTTCACTACTGCAATTGACATCTCCAATTTTTATTCCTACAAAATCGGCTTCACTGTCTGGAAGAACTACATCTACATAATCGGGATATGGCGGATTGTTAGGATCTTGAGGATTTGGGAATACATAAGCCGCATCTACAAAATCCCAGCTATTGCATTGAGGTAATTCCGAATAGATGCCCAAGACTAATTTTCGCAATTCAACTAGATCAAGTCCATTAATGTCATCATCGCAATTGGTATCTGCTGCAATCAAGTTATAAGGACCTTCAAGCGGCTCTAATCCAAGGATATGTCTTTGGATCAATATGAGGTCAAGCGTGCTTACACCGCAAAGGTGTTCATCGTCTTTGCTCGGTACTACATGGTAGGTTGTTCCTTCTTCATTGCAGGTACATATCGAATAGGTACCATTCATGTCTGTACTGGTTTGATGGTTGGAGCAAGTATTATTATCTGGAGTAGCGCGAATAGTTACATCTGACAATGGAACATCCCCACAATGATTCAAGACCTCTCCGGCAACTCCCATTAGGCAAAATTCTCCGGCCTCTTCAACGTTTGGCGTACAATTATCTTCTCCCACTAAAGTCATCTCCGCTGAATTAAATACAATGCCATCCACACATTCATCAACATCTCCCTCCAATATTATTTCAAAAAATTGACGTCCACCGGTTATGAGTTGGCCTCCTCCTTGGCAAAATCCATATTCTATGGTCGTTCCATTTACTTCCAAGCAATCGCTTAAATTGCCAAACAAAGGACAAGAACCAGGGCAGTATAAAGTATTTACACTACTGATAGAGATTCCAGGGCTAAGGTTGACTTCTAATTCCATATTCATAATCAAGACGTTAAATAAACTTTGCGTCTCGACCAGCGATACCACATATCTAACTTGACATTCTCCAACATTTTCTGGCTCACTCACTCTATAGATTACCTCAGTGGCGCAAGGTGGGTTCCCAGGAATGATTACGGAAGGATTGACGATTAATGGAGCACAACATTCCCCCGTATTGTAATCTTTCATCCGGGCAAAATCAAAAGCGACATCCACAGAAGTACCCGCATAGGAGGTCAACCAAATTTCAAAAAGTACGGTTTCATTGGGAAAAAATAAAGTAGAATTGGCCACCGATACATCGTGGAAGTAAAAGGTCCCATTGTTATACTCGAGGGTACCAGGCCCCGTATAAGAGTCTAGGCTGGCTTGGACATCAAGATCAATAATGCCATTAATATCAGATACAGAAAAGGCAAAATCTATTTCGCTTAGGCTTAAGCCTGCATTGCTATTAAGTACCACTGGGATTCTGACGAGATCAGCATCGATGATTTCATCCCCTAGTGCGACTTCCCAATCGCTATTGGTACAAGAAGGAGCTTGAGGCATGGTAATACCAGAATGATCGATAATGTCATTGGCATCAAAGTTACATTGCACACCTCCACATTCGATATAAAAAACCACATTATCTATGACTAGGTTTAGATGTTCTCCCGGCATACCTTCTACGGTAAGAGTCAGGAGATTAACGTTTTCCCCAAGAGGGACGATCAGGTTGTTTTGTCCATTATCATCATACACATATTCAAAAGTATTGCCGCTAAAAGTCAAGGTGCCTCCGGCAAGATTTGGGTGGACTTGGGACAGGCTTAAGCCTTCATTAATGGTACCTCCTTCCATATGACCTTGGATGAGTAAATCGCAGGTTGTAAATTCCGTTGGAGTAGGGCTGAAATCCTTTAATTTCATATAGAAAGGAAATTCATAACTAAAGCAATCCATTTCAGATGGAGACGCTTCTTTAACTTGTAATTCTCCGCATTGAAGAGATTGAGCAAAAACATTCGAACAAGCAAATGCTAGTAAGAGAAAAACTAAATTTAGTTTTTTCATAATTAAATATTTGAAGTTAGGTTAAAAAAATACAGCAAAAAGCTTTGCTGTTTTTACAGAAAGAATGTTGGTTGTTGCGAAAAGAAGTGCGATCTTTTTATCTGGTGGAGATGATTCAGTATTAGAATGGAATAGGCTTTGCGGATTGTGACAAATAAAAGGAATTATTTAATAGGGGCTTAAAAGAATTGCTGTAAAAGCACCATTTTTTTATGCTTGCTATCTTAGATAAGCTTCATAACGTTATTTAGATAGGTAGCCTTGTAATTGTCTCGATTGTGAATGCCATGCATCGCTAAGTCAGTTACGGCCGAATGTTTTGGCTTTAGTTTTCCAGAACAGAACCTGCACCAGAAATTCTGAGAAAGCTTCTGGACTTTGATTCGATGAATTTTAGTACCGTGTAACAAAAGTTAATGAATGTTTTGAGCTATGATTTTTTGATATAATCGAGGAATGCACGGAGTTTGATAGCCTTAGCTATCATAACGAGTACATGACGAAGAGTATAACAAAAAGGCATGTTCAAAATG
>CALLVY010000787.1 GCA_938015925.1 uncultured Saprospiraceae bacterium | reverse complement strand
ACTGCCTTACTTTCCAAACTCGGTAGATTTGCAAAAGCAGTACCGGAACAAAATGTACCATCGCTGGTTTCCAATTATAATGAATCAGTGCCCAATGCAAAAAAGTAAGAATGGCGGCGGCATAAACCCAGCGTTGAATTTTTTTCCAGTTTCCTTTCAGTGCTTTTACAGAAGCATCATTGCTTGTCAAGGCCAAGGGAATAAAAATAAAAAAGGCCAACCATCCAGTGAGCATTCCGATTTGGAGGAACTCACTCATCACTTGATCAAAAGCCATTTCATACAAATAAAACAGGGTATGCAAAAGCGCATAAGCGAAAGCAGCGACGCCAAAGTATCGTCGATTCCGTACCAGCCATTGAGTCACTTTACTTGCAGGAAACATCAAAACCAAGGGAGTAGCGACTAGACTGACAATCAAAAATCGGCCAGAAAATTCTCCGGTGGCATGCATCAAAACATTGTAAGTTGCTTTGCCATTGAAAAGTCCGATTAGCATTCCGATTAAAGGGAAGGATAAGAGGAACCAGAGGGTGTATTTATTGGATAGGAAGGATTTCATTTATGATTTTTAGGCTGGTGTAATTTTATTTTTTTAGGTAAAAATTCGATGGAAACTTGTTGGGAATCTTGAATCTCAAATTAAACTTGTTCAGAAAAAAATAGAAACTGAATTTTAATACTAAACCTCGAATGTCCAATTTTAAATAATGAAATTGTTTAAAAACCGAAGATCTTTTAAAGACACTTCAATGTAATAGTAAGTATTTGAATAAAAAAACTAAACGCAATTTTAATAAAAGCTTTTTACATTTTTCTGTACATCATTATACATGACACCATCCTTACAAAAACGCTCCTTATTCGCCACACTAGCATTGCTCATCTTCGTGTCTTGCTCCAAACCTAAAGAAACCCTACAAGGGGTAAGTGTGGCACAATTTAGCAAATTTGTAGCGCAAACAAAGTATGTAACGGATGCAGAAAAATATGCCTGGTCCATCGTACAATTGACTGTTTTTCAATTTGAAACCAGAGACAGTGTGGATTGGCGAAATCCTACGGGAGCTGCTGCTGCTTTGCCCAACTTTCCGGTCACCCAGGTTAGTTATAATGATGCGCTGGCCTATTGCGAATGGGCTGGTGTGCGCTTGCCGACTTATGAAGAGTATTGGAAATTCGTGCAAGAAGACCAACGTCCTATTGTTTCCAATGACTTACAAATTTATCCCTTAGCCAAAGTAAATACAGTAGGCAATACCTGGGACCTCACCAGCACCGAAAAACCCAATGCTGAAATCCAACTGGCAGGTGGCTCCTACCTCTGTAATAAAAATTCTTGCAATGGTACTAGTCGGCAAAGAGAATTATTTGTAGATAAGACCACGGGAAATTCCCACATCAGTTTTTCGGTCATCGCGGACTAAAATTTCTCCTCCTTTCCAAGACAAAAGTAGTTTGACAAAACCAATCTATTATTCCATCACCCGATAACAGAACACATTCATTTTTTTTGTATCTTGTTTCACAAATTAGGCCATTTCCCAGAATTAGTAAACAACAAAAAATGGAAATCAACCTATACGTAAAAACCAACAACCCCTTAAAATGAAAAAAATAATCACCTGGATTGGCGATCTCTTTCGCCTCTTGACCCGAAGAATCTATACCATTCTCGAAGTCATTGCAGTCAACTTCTACAGCATCGTTTTACTCATCGTCCTTTATGCCTTTTATTGGCAATTCGATCAAGCGCAGGATTTACTACTCACGCTCAATCAAGAGAAACATTGGCAAGTCATGCTGTTTTTCTTTACCCTCACTAACCTAGCAGCTATTTGCTGGTATATGCCCAAATACCTCTATCCTGAAAATGAAGATTCTTTTCATCAGATCAATTCTACGATGGATTTCATCAAGGCTAAAGTCAATCACCATAGTTATGATGCCCTGGTAGAAGAGGAAGCGGCGGCCAATCGTAGAGAGTACAATACCATGGTTCCTCGCTTTATGGGAACGGCGGTTTTATTGATTGTCGCTCTGGGAATTTTGAACATGGCGAATGAAGTGGACCCGGATCATTTCAGGACACCCGCTTCTCTACTCTTAGCCTTCTTTGGTTTTGCTTTTCTGATGCTTTTATTGGTCAGTAGAAATGAAAAAACCGTTTTGACGAAAGTCATCGAAACACTAAAATACAAGATGGATAAGAAGGCCCTTTGGTTGTACTTCTTTTTTATAATCATTGGCGTCATTTTAGGAATTTTGGCTTGGTATAATCAGGGCAGTATTCTACAAATTTCTAGCCTGGTAATAGGTTCCCTATTGATTGCTTTGGCCTTTTTTGTTTTTACCGTCTTTAGGTCGCACCTTCCTTTTTTCAAGGAAGACAAAAATATTATTGCACTCATCATCATTGTTTCCATTCTCTCGTCTTTGGCTTTTTTGGTCATCAATATCAATCCTTCCTTTTCCCAAAATCTCAATCCGCTTATTTGTGCCAACCTGGCGTTTATCTTATATCTGTCTGTTTTTTATTGGTTTAGAATTGTTGGAAAACGGAAAAAAGTCTACTTAGTGACTTTACTGCTGATAGGAACCGCCGTTTTATTTTTCAGTACGAGTAGCAAACAATTTTATCAGGTAAAATATGTCGACAATATGGAGGAGCAATCCACTACGCCTATTTATCCTGTAGAGAATCGAGTTAGCCTGGCCAATTATTTTAAAACCTGGGTCGATCATCGCAAAGATCATATCGCGCAGGTCGTAGCCGAAAAGGGGTATTATCCCGTCTTTGTATCCGCCTCTGAAGGAGGAGGTTCCAGAGCGGCTTATTGGACGTCTATTTCCTATGGATATATTCAAAATCAAGTACCCGAATTTTACGATCAACACCTCTTTGCCCTTACGGGCGCTTCTGGAGGAATAACCGGAAGCAGTACTTTCTTTTCTATGAAAGAAGGTGGCCTCGAAGATCAAAAAATTCACGAAAGTGCCAGAAAAATGTTTCGCCAAAACTTCCTTTCGGGTACGCTTACCCGCTTGTTAGGCTTCGATCTTTGGCAAGAAATTTTGGGACTCAATCTAATCGACAATCGAGCTATTGTGCTTCAGGAGGAATGGGCAGAAGAATTAGAAAAAGCCACTGGAATCACTGCGATGAGTCAGCCTTACCTCAGTTTTTGGTATCAAAAAAACACGACCAATCTTGTAGCCAAAGTCCCTCCTCTTTTACTGATCAACACCACCTTTGTACAGCGAGGAAATCATGCTGTTTTTTCTCCGGTTATTTTTGATTCTACTTTTTATCGCGGCTATGATTTATTGGGCCAAATTGATAAGGTGACCAACCAACAGAAAACGGTTCAGGTCAATACGGCGACGGTACTCAATGCCAGTTTCCCTTATATCTGCCCTGCAGGTTTTGTGGAAGAGACGGGCAATTTTGTAGATGCTGGATATTACGATAACCTTGGTGCTCAAACGGCCATCGGTGTCTTGCGTCAACTCGAAGCAGTGCAAGCCGAGCTACAAAAAAACCCAGCGGATAGTTTGTATGCTGCTTTTAAATTTATTGGCGTACAGGTTCGCAATGATTTGTCGGCCGGAGGCCCATCAAATAAGGTTACCAATTATCAACTCAATGCTCCGCTGGTTGCC
The DNA here is from genome assembly GCA_938015925.1 of uncultured Saprospiraceae bacterium. Taxonomy (GTDB): domain Bacteria; phylum Bacteroidota; class Bacteroidia; order Chitinophagales; family Saprospiraceae; genus CALLVY01. The sequence goes on along the minus strand of CALLVY010000787.1, from coordinate 6,904 downwards.
TTTAGTAAAATCAGCAGTGGCTATGTCGAATACGATGAGTGGAATTATAGTGAAACGGGAGCTGCTTTTTACCAAATTAATTTGACGCAAGAAGATATTTTTGATGGACAAGATACGATCAAGCCGATCATTCCGCTGGCTCGCTATTTATCGCCTTTGGCGATTGAGGCAATGGATGCTTCTTTGCGGGTACAGGCGGCGGATGTGGATTCGGATTTGAATGGGATTGTGCGGGAGATGAAGTAGGTGGAGAAGTGGATTTTTTTTGTTTGAAATAAAAAACCAATCGGTGGAGCGGAGCTCTCTGTCGATTGGGTTTTTTATTTTTTGTAATTTACTTTGTTCAAGTATTTTTATTTTAGAATTCAATATTATGTTCTTCTCTATCCCCGACAACCATGGGTAGTTCTTCCACGTTTTGGGACTGGTTGGATTCTTTTTGATTCAACTCCTCCTCCAATACATTTTGGCAAGAAGAAAACATTAAAAAGAATAGGCTGAACAGCAGTAGGGTTTTTATTATTCTAGTTTTGGAAATGATAAAATAAAAGATGTTGCAGCATTCTGATTTTGGGGGAATAAAGGATTGCTTTGTTGTAATAGTACAGCCTTTTATATATTCCAGTCAATTAATTGATCTTAAAAATCAGCGAAGGCCTCATCACAGGGAGAGGGAGTTATTTTTTGGAACGTAAAGGCTTTTTATTTTTGTATCATAGTTTAATTATCCGCTCTGTATTTTCTCCAATTTTTAAAAAATATATTCCTGCTGGCAGGTCACTTATTTCTAACTCGAATTGGTCATTAACGAATATTTCTCCTTGTAGTAAAAGTTGTCCTCCACTTGAAAACAGCATCCATTTTTTTACACTTTTTTGCAGGAATTCAAAATCAATATGAATATAGGCTGTCGCAGGATTGGGAAATACTCTAAACTTATTATTGCTCAAATTTACGGTATCATCAAAGGCATTGCTTTCTCTCATCAGACCAGGTCTATAAACCAATAATACGGAAAGCATCCTTAACTTTTGCCCTTCCGTAAACATCAGCATACAAGGATCTCGAACATAATCCATAAAATTCATAAATAGATCGTCGGTTCCGCAAGAAGATTGTGGATAATCAGGACAACCAATATAGGCGCGTTGTTGTGCGGGAGTATCCTCTACTTCGTCATCTGTTCCACATTGTGAATCTTCCCCCCAAGTATGTTTGAGCCCCAAAAAATGACCAACTTCATGAACTGCCACGCGCCCCAATCCATATCTAGAGTGACCATTTATCCCAAAGTATCTATAGTCGACGATTACACCGGTTTCTTTCGGCTCGGTTAGTCCAGGATAAGATCCAAATCCAGATATATTTTTTCCGATATTACAGACCCAGATATTCAAATATTTTTGAGTATCCCAAGCATCACTCCCGCCCCTATCCGTATAATAAATAGCATTGGAGAAGCCAAAACTGTCTACTTTAGTCTTTATTTTTAGAATACCATTACTTGCCTCACCATCCGGATCAACATCTGCTAAATAGAACTGGATTCCAACCTCTGCAATCAGCGATTTAAAGGCTTCTGGAACTTTACTTTGATCCCCATTCTTTTTATTGAAATCTCTGTTTAATGCTTCTATTTGACTTAAGATCATTTGGTCGGATAAAAATTCTGTAGCTTGACTCCAAACCAAATGAACGACCACAGGGATTTGAATTTCAGACCTAGAATTCGCACGGTGAATATTATCTTGAATTTTATTATCTACTTCCTTTTTCCGTTCTAAAAAACCAGTCCTTTCTTCCGACCAAGATTCCATTCGCGAATCAAAGAGACAAGAATTCTGACTCCTCAAATTGGCGCAAAACAATAAGAGCAAAAAAAGTAGGATTCGCATAATTTTTCCACTTTAAAAACGAAAGGCACCGAAGCCCAAACTCTAGACTTCGGTGCCCATTAATCAATGAAAATTATTTCACTACAGATAATCTATCTGTATAAATTCTATTGCCATCTTCCAAAATCGTTACCACATAAATTCCCGCTGACAAGTCTGATACATCAAATTCTTTTGCCACTACATCTTGAGTCGACATCACTTGTTTACCAGCGTAATTATAAACCACCAACTGGTAGTTTTTCTCTGCATTTAAAGTAAAATTATTGAGTCGAAACATATTACTTGTAGGGTTAGGGCTAAGAGTGATATCCTTTTCCTCCGCTTCTACAATACGGCAAGGATTAGCATAGGTACAAATCTCAAACTCTTTGGCTACCATATTCCATCCACCGACACAATCAGAGTTTGCAGTAGCAACTCTTACCTCAAAGGTATGACCTTGCCAAAAAACCCATCCTGGTTGGTTTCGCTTCCAAACCTCATTTAGCAAATCTACCTGAGAAACGGGACCAGAAACCCAACCAGTTGAACTCCAGTTACCACTATTTCCTGATGTTTGCTTAATAGAAATTCGATATCGGTCATAATGTTTATTATTAGACATATCGATGATTACAGGATCGCCAGGGTTATAAAAATTTGGCGCTACAGCAATATCCAATAAGCTATAAATATTATCACCGGTGGTAGGTTTGCCAATATATACTTCACCAGGAATTGATATAGAATTGATATACCCTTGTACCCCAATTCGATTATTATTAAAATGATCATAAACTAAGATATAACTATTAATATTATCAGGACATACTTGATAGGGAGTCGGTTCTAAAACGGTAACTTTATAAGTCCCATGAGTCAAGGTCAATCCATTTAATTGATTTTTCGAAAGTGGGGTTCCGGCCTTAGAAAATCCATTATTATTTTTTCGATATAATTGATATTTTCTTTGCATGACCAAGCTTGGATTAATAGTACTCTTATTACATGCGTTGCCACCACCTGATGCGATAAACACAACTTCAGCACTATACATATTAAAGTTTGGAATTGCAGGACCACCGCCTACAGTAAGACGACTACAACCTCCTTCCAAGGTAAAGGGAGCCTGAGTCTGGGCTCCCAGGGTAAAAAAACTACAGAAAAAAAGTGCCATAAAAATCAAACTGTTCAAAGTCTTCAAAGTCTTCATAAAAAAAATTTTAAAAAAAAAAACTGCCTACACTATCGCTTTCAGCATTGCGTCTTACTTCTTTTAGAGTGGTTTCAGAATCGCCCACTTATTTTAAATACCGGTATAAAATATTTTTTTATTTAGCGCCAAATATTAGTTAGAAAGATCACTAAAAATTTACGCGTACTCCATAGATTTGCGCATACTCCTCCCTGTTCTATCCATAGCATTTGATAGAATCCTAAGCGCTTAAAACGTCCTCTCTAATTTCTTGTAAAATCCTTAAAGTTGTTTTATATAACAATACTAAAATAGGGCATCCTTCTCAGGCGACCTACTTTTTTACATCCAAAACCAGCGAGCGCGTAACAATAATAAGCCAAACGCGTCAATTTGATTTTTTTTCTTTTAGGTAAACGCAAAAAAGCGCCACGGAAATTCCGCAGCGCTTTTTTAGTCGTTTGTAAGGATATTTACTTCCCTATGAAAGTTAAAATTTCAATTTTAAAAAAGTAAAATCACCTAAGATCCATAGGAACAATATCATAGCTTTATATACTTTGCTGTTTTTCGAAAATTTGGCTTCCTTTCCTTCAGCGATGCTTTATCTTTTAATAATAATACTGCGTTTCGCGTTCACAAATTATAAAAAGGCATTAAAAAAAAGTGAACGCGTCAATAATCGAAGCCAGCGCGTCATCTTTATCATATATTTCAAGTATATTTCCAACAATAAAAATTGGCCTCTCTTACACCTGGCTCGAATTACGAAAGATCAATGATCGAAAAAGCAACTTTAAAAAAAATAGGATTCCTATTCCTTCTCTGGATAGGTATTGGAAATGCTTTGTCTCTTAATGCCCAACAAGTACATTATCAAAATTTTGACATTACAGATGGCTTACCGAGTACAGAATTTTATGATGTCCATCAAGATGCCAGTGCTTACGTATGGTTTTGTTCAGATCGGGGGATGGTTCGATACAATGGATATGAGTTTGAGAATTTCTCTTTGGAAGATGGCTTAAGCAATCTGGTCAATTTTACTTTTTTTCCAGATACGCCGCACACTTTCTGGCTCAATGGATTTGATGGGAGTTTTACGTTTTGGAATGGCCAGCAATTTGTTCCGTTTAAATACAATGCACAATTAAGGGGATTGGCGAGAGCACAAAATATTTGGTTTCTAATAAGTGAAATTGACGAGCAATTTATTTATTTCTTTGCCGTAACAGCTCCTTCCTTCAAAGGATTTCGAATCAACAGAAATACAGGGGAATTAAAAAACTTAGAAATACAGGAACTGCCCATTTCCAAACATTGCAGCTCTATTACGAAAAGAACAATTCTTTGGCATAAGGAATACGGTGACAGGAGAAAAAACATTATCAATAAGGTGATCATGTTTTCCAAACAAGCGATCACCTCCGCTTCTAATCTTGAGATTCCGACCATCAATAATGAATTATTGAACGAAAAAAATGAACTCTATTTGATGACCGATAAGGGGATTTTTATTTATCCAGATGCTGATTATTCTCAAACGCCCAAAAGACTCTTAGCAGATTTTGGGATCACTTCAATTGCGACCTTGTCAGATGGACGGATATGGGCTACGAGTAATACCAATGGTCTTTTTTACATTCCCTCTACCGACCTACAGGTCCTTCCTGCACCTCCTAATGAAAATGACAATTTTGCCGGCCTTTATCCTGGTGATGGTTTTTTAATGGCCAAGAATGTGGAAGGCAAGGTTTTTACCCTAAGCGAAAACTTAAGCTTCCTTCCAAACATCTATCACACCAACAAAAGTTTATTTAACTACCACAAAGATCCTTTTGATCTTTCTGCTTTCAATTTTGGGGGAATGGCTTTCAGAAAGGAGAAAATGTCTAATCAAAAAGATAAATCCTTGTTGCATTACAGGATTAATGAACGTCTCTCTCTATACTATGGATTTATTGGTTTCAGATTAACGACTAGTGATTCCAAAGCCCCCCCTTGGCTTTTAGCTGTTCCAACCAGAACGTTCTGTGCGGCCTCTACCAAACAAGGAGATCTTTTGCTTGGCACCTTAAATGGCCTCATCCGAATAGATCAACAAAGTATGGATAAAGAGCAACCAGTCACAGAGTATATCCCCGACCTGGAGGGCGTCAGAATTAGCGACATTACTTCTTTCGAAACGGGGGCCTGGCTCGCCACTATTGGTCATGGTCTGATTTTTTGGAATGAAGATCGCATTCAGAAAATAGAAGATCCGCAAATCTCCTCAGATGTAATTCATAGCCTCTATCTACAAAACGATTCAACCCTTTGGGTGGGTACCAATAATGGATTAAATAGAATCCATTATCAAATCAGCAACAATAAAATTCAGGTCTCTGCGCTAAAAAAAATTACCACTAGTCATGGTTTAAGTTCCAACTACATCAAGGACATTGAAGAATGGGAAGGTAAAATATGGCTGGCTACAGATAATGGTTTATGCTATTTTGATCCTAGTATTTTACAAAGAGCAATAGCCATCCCGACCTTGCATCTTGACCAATTGGTCGTCAATGGAAAATCCATCCAACTTGGTGATTCTACTTTAAGTTTCAGTCATGAACAAAATGACATCCAAATTTTCTATACGGGAATATCGCAAGACAAGCCCATCGACGATAATTTCTTCTATCGCTATCGACTCCAAAACCAAGACGAAAAAGAAAAAGAAATCGTCAATTGGGTTTACACCAATAATCGAAATATTGAATTGTACAATATGCCTCCTGGCAATTATTGCTTTTTTGTGCAATGCCGCAACATCAATAATCAGTGGAGTCCTTTACTCCCCATTCCATTTAATATTCGTTCGCACTTCACTCAAACCTGGTGGTTTAGAAGCTTGGTCGCGCTAGGCTTGGCCTTGCTCCTCTTCTTGATCTGGAACTATCGTTCGAAGCGCCTAAAGGATCAAATCTCCCTGGACCTGAGATTAAAAACAGCGGAGCTAACTACCTTAAGAAATCAGATGAATCCTCATTTTGTTTTCAACTCCCTCAATGCGATCCAAAATTATATTTTCAAAGGAAACCCGGAGGAAGCTAATTTATACATCCATTCTTTTTCCAGACTAATGAGAAAGAGTTTGCAATTTTCGCGACTTGACAAAATCAGTATCGCGCAGGAAATCAATTTTATTGAAGAATATATGGTGCTGGAAAAGATGCGCTTTAGAGACAAATTTGATTTCTCCATTGATGCAGGTGAAATCAAACGTCCTGAGCAAATCACCATCCCTGCTTTGTTGATTCAACCCATTGTAGAAAATGCGGTAAAATATGCCTTTAGAAATTTTTCTGGTATCGGATTTATCGATATTTCTTATCGACCACACCCTAGCTTAAAAGCCATCATTGTGACGATTGCAGACAATGGTGTCGGCATAGATCCTACTAAAAAAAGTAAAGCAGTTAATTCAGAACACCAATCCCTAGGTTTACAAATCATCCGCCAAAGGCTCGATTTATTCAATGAGCAATTGGGGCAAAAAATCGGACAGTTAACTTTCTTAAACAAGGGAGAACCTGGTACTACTATTGAAATAATCCTACCAATTTTTGAATCATGAAAATCACAAGTATAGTCGTTGAAGATGAACAAAACAGTCGGGAATTGCTGGTCAATATCTTGAATAATTATTGTCCAGACGTAGAGATTCTTGGCCAAGCTACGGGAGTAGCGGAAGCCATTCAACTGATTCGAACACATCAACCGGACTTGGTTTTTCTCGACATCGAACTGCAAGATGGGATGGGCTTTGATATTTTTAAGAACTTTACAGAAT
>CALLVY010000786.1 GCA_938015925.1 uncultured Saprospiraceae bacterium | reverse complement strand
CAAACCAGCATTGGTTGTGACGACATCGACTTGTGCGGGAGTCCCATTCCCTTCGAGGATGTCTACAAAAATCTTGGCCGCTTCTGGTACCGTATCTCCTCCGTGAAGATCCGTTTGTTGTAATATTTTTTTACCAATATTTGCTGGAGAAATCAATTGTTCTCCGGCTTGGGTTCGCAATTTAAAATCTCCGGTCAGGGAAACTTCGTCATAGCCATCGAGTGCATAAACGATGGTATAATTCCGGTTGCTTTGTTGTAAAATATATTGATACAGACGGCTGAGTTCTAAATTAAAGACGCCCAGCAATTGGTGTTTCGGTTGCAATGGATTGACCAGGGGTCCGAGCATGTTAAAAAAAGTTTTTACGCCCAATTCTCTACGGATCGGCGCTACGGCTTTCATCGCAGGATGAAAAAACGGCGCATGTAAAAAACATAAATTATTTTTATCCAATTGGCTTTTCAATTGATCGGCATCATTGGTAAAGGTATAGCCCAAATGCTCCAAAACATTCGACGATCCGCAGGCAGAAGACACTCCGTAATTCCCATGCTTGGTCACTTGATATCCCGCACCCGCAACTAAAAAACAAGAGAGCGTAGAAATATTAAATGTATTTTTTCCATCTCCTCCTGTGCCCACAATATCAATCGACTCAATGTCTCCTAAATCCACTTTCAAACACAATTCCAATAAGGCATCGCGAAAGCCTTCTAACTCTTCCACGCTGATGGCTCGCATCAGGTAGACCGTCATAAAAGCCGCAATTTGGGAAGGATTGTATTCGTCGTTGGATATCTTCACTAAGATATCTTTGGCCTCCTGCCGGCTCAGTTTTTTGTGTTCGAATAAATGAGTGAGTATCTTTTTCATAAGTATTAAATTTATCTCGCGCTTATTACTTTGTCTCGATTGGCGTAGTTAAAATTATTGGCATGGATCAAAAAGTTTTTCAACATAATTTTTCCTTCTGGAGTCATGACGGATTCTGGATGAAACTGAACGCCCCAAGTCGGATAAGTTCGGTGACGCAAGGCCATAATTCGATGAACCTTATCTATCGCAGTAACAATCAAATCATCTGGTTTTAAAGCGCGATCGACCACCCAGGAATGGTACCTTCCTGCCTGAAAATTTTCGGGAACACCGTCAAACATTGGATCTCCTTTAGCGATGACTTTTACATTTGTAGCAATCCCGTGATAGACTTCATCCAGGTTACGCAATTGACGGCCAAAGGCTTCGCCTATCGCCTGCATTCCCAAACAAACGCCAAAGATGGGCTTGTGCGGGGCATAGTGATAAATCAGCTCGGGCATGATCCCAGCCATCCCTGGCAAACCGGGCCCAGGCGACAAAATGATCGCATCATAAACGGCCACTTCTTCCACGGTGATTTCATCATTTCTTTTTACCTCCACTAGCCCATCGTTCAATTCTTGTAGGTATTGAACTAGGTTGTAGGTAAAAGAATCGTAATTATCGAGCACTAGTATTTTCATGAGTCTGACTTAAAAGGGAAGTAATTTTTTGATAATAATGGGAACCTAAATGCGCTGAGCTTCTTTTAAAGCCTTGGTCAGAGCGCCCAATTTATTATTGACTTCCTGTAGTTCTTTTTCTTCTTCACTGGCCGCTACAATTCCTGCACCTGCCTGGTAAAAGAGGGTATTATTTTTACTTAAAAAAGAGCGAATCACAATCGCTTGATTCATATCGCCATTGAAGCCAAGGTAACCGAGGGCTCCACCATAAAATCCTCGATTTTGATTTTCGTATTTACTGATCAATTCGATGGCTTTGTATTTGGGAGCACCAGATAAAGTTCCTGCCGGAAAGGTGTCACCAAAAACCTGGATCGAACTGGTATCTTTTCCCAGAATGCCTTCTACTTTGGAAACGAGGTGAATGACGTGACTAAAGAATTGTATTTCTTTCAGTTGTTTGACACTTACTTTTTTGGCGTGTTTTCCCAGATCATTTCGAGCGAGATCGACGAGCATGATGTGTTCTGCATTTTCTTTGGGGTCTTTGCTCAAGTCCAGTGCTTTCTGTTTGTCTTCTTCATCGTTTCCACTTCGGTGGTAGGTTCCGGCGATGGGATTTACACTGGCTACATTTCCTTGGATCACCATTTGTGCTTCTGGGCTGGAGCCAAAAATTTTATAATCGCCATAATCGAAGAAAAAGAGATAAGGGGAAGGATTGATAGAACGAAGCAGGCGGTAAACATTGAATTCATCGCCACTAAATTTCTGAGCAAACTGACGGGCAAAAACGATTTGGAAAACATCTCCCAATTGGCAATGCCGTTTTCCCAAACGTACCAATTCTTTAAATTCTTCGTCGGTCAAATTACTAGACTCCTCTCCTTCCAGTTTAAAAGGGTACAAACCATAATGTTGACTTTGAATCAAACTTTCTATCCGGTCCAAACCTGATTGATGTCCTTGTGGCAAATTTTCCAACAAAAACAATTCATCCTTAAAGTGGTTGATCGCAATCACATAGCGGTATAGGCTATAATTCAATTCCGGTAAATCACTTTTTCGTTTTTCCGGATCAAATTTTAAAGTATCAAAATATTGTACGGCTTCAAAAGCGGTATGACCAAAAAAGCCATTGATGCCTTTATAATTTTCATCTTCTGAAATGGAGAAGTTTTGGACAAAGGCTTCCAGCAATTTGGGAACCTCTGCATAATCCTTTACCTCCACCTGTCGGACTTCTTGTCCGGGAAACAACTGAGACACTTTGTTCTCCTTGGCCGTAAAATTGGCAATTGGATCTAAGCCGATAAAAGAAAAACAATTCTCCTTTGATCTAAAATCTGTACTTTCCAATAGTACCGATCCACCAAAATGATCGCGAAGTTTGAGGTAAATGCTAACAGGGGTAACGGTATCCGCCAACATTCGCCTGGTAATAACACGGATGGAGGCTTTTCCTTTAATCGTTGCGGTATCTGGATTACTTGTCATCGAATCTGTATTTTATATATTATAAATATATGCAATATTTATGCCTTAATTTTTAAAAATAACAAAAGCGGCTTGCCGAGTATTCGACAAGCCGCTTTTGTGATAATGTACGTACAAAGGTTTGGCCTACTTACTCGGGTTTCGAATTAAGTTTGTGCCACCACCAATTTTGAGTCTGTACGTTGAAAATCATTTTTTGATATTTAATATGGGGTAAAGATAGGCGGGTAAAATGGGAAAGGCAATTTTTC